>JANLUN010000410.1:0-3308 GCA_031363505.1 Planctomycetota bacterium
GTCGCAGTAACCGAGCGACGAGTCCGAGATCGTGCCGACTTGCACGGTCGTGCCGGTCCCCGGGTTGATCTGGTACCAGCGAATCGCCGCGCGGCCGCTGACGCTGACGCCGTGCGCGGTCCACACCGAGCCGTTGCGGTAGATCGCATTCATCGGCCGGTAGTCGAGCGCGTCGAGAGCCGTCGTGCTGCCGAGCGCGGGGACGTCCGGCGGCGAGCCGTGACTCGGCACCGGCACCGACGCGACTTCCACAAGCGTCGGCGCCGTCATCGGACCGTCGATGCGCCGCACGCGGATGCGCGTCGCGGATTGTCGCGACACGAGGAACTCACCGGTCGGCGTCCCGAACGTCACGCACGGCTGGATCGCGCCTTCCCACGGCAGCTGACGCCACGCGGTGACGGTGCCGAGGCTCGGCGATCCGGCGACGAGCGGCGCCTTGTCGATCGCGAAGATGCTCATGCCGAACACGCCGCCGACCATGTACGAGCTCGTGTAGATCCCGTTCTGATCGACACCCAGCGTCGGATAGTCGGGCCACGAGCTCGCGTCGGCGCCCTGCGACACGGTGATCGACGTCTTGAACCACGAGCCGGTCGGATCGGACGTCGTCGAAACCGCGAGGAAGACCTTCGTGCTGAAATCCGACGAGAGCACGATGAAGCGCTGGCTGTGCGGATCGAACACGCAGCGCGGGTCCGCGCCCGCCGCTTGTCCGAAGAACGAGTCGATCGACGAGTTCAGTACGCGCTGTCCGGTGCTCTTCAGGTAGACCGACACGTTCGCATTGACGACCGCGACGAAGTGGTTGATGCCGACCGAGCCGCACGTGTCGGGCGGGATGTATCCGGCGCCGGCGTCCCCTTGCCGCGGTCCGAGGAAGTTGATGCCGAGCGACGGCGGCGTGCCGGTGAGCGTTCCGGCGAACGACTCCTCGTGGGACGTCGGCGCGAGCGGTTCGTCGGTGAGACCCGGCGGAACCTGCGGCGGATGGACGACGCCCGCGTCTTCGGTGAACACGCCGGTACCCGCTTCCCACGTGAGCCCGCGGTAGTTCGACTTCGCGAGCTTCGCGCCGAACGGCTGGTCTTCGAAGTCGAGCACTTGCGGAGAGCCGCCCGCGTGCGAGCGGTACGCGAGATCGTCCATGCCATACCAACCGGCGCCGTTGATTGCGCCGCCGGCGACGATCTCGATGCGATCGACGTCGGTGAAGTTCATCGTCAGGAAGCGCGGCTCGACGGCCAGCGCGTCGAGCAGCGCACTCTGCGCGACTTCGACATTCGCGCGGTACGCGACCGCGCGCACTCCGCGCGCCCACGATCCGACGCCGCCCTGTCCCGCGAACCACGCGCCTTCGACGTCGACGCGCTCGGGAAAGCCGATGCCCATGCGCGTGTCACCCCACTGGTTCATCACGTAGCGCACGCCCGAATGAGGCACCGCGCTCGTTGCGCCGCGCGAGGGAACCATCCAGCTGCCTTGCGTGCCGTTGCGACCTTTCGGGTTCTTCTCGGGCCCCGGCGGGCGCTTGGCCTCGCGCTCGAGCACGATGTCCCACGATTCGACGACGCCCGGCCCGAACGCGGAGGGGTCGAGACGCTCCCCCGCGCGTTCATGCGGAGCGTCCTGCGCTTCCGCGCTCTCGACCGGCGGAACCTGGGGCGGCGGGACCGCGCGCGGTGTCTGAGATCGCGCGGGCGCGGACAGCGAGGCCACGGCGACGAGCGCACTGGCCCAAGACAGGGAGCGGGGTCGATTCACGAAGAATTCCTCTCGAAGGGATCTCTGAAAGCTAACCGTTGGATGTCCCCGTCGGGAGTGGAGTTCCGCGGATGCCCGGCGATCCGGCCAAAATTCGAGCGTCGCGCTGCGCCCCGTCACTCGAGGTCGCGGGTCGCCAGCGTGAGACGGACTTGGGACTCGCTGCCCTCGCGGCGGTAGCGAACCTGCACGACGTCGCCCGCCTTGTAGAGCTGCAGCACGTACGTCAAGTCGTACACCGTTTCGATCTTCACGTCGCCGATCTGGAGCAACACATCGCCGGCCAGCAGGCCCGCGCGTTCCGCCGGACTGCCCGCGGACGTGCCGTCGAGGAGAACGCCCGGACCTTCGAACGTGTACGACGGCACCGAGCCGAACCACGTGCGGAAGCCGCCGCGCGGCGCGCCTTCGCGCTCCTTGTCGAGCTTGGGCTCGACGAACGCGAGCGCGGGCGCGCGCGCCATGCGCTCCACGAGATCGACACCAAGGCGAGCGACTTGGCTCGCCGCTTCCGCGTCGAAACGCTCCACGTCGTCGGTCGGCTTGTGGTAGTCGGCGTGCAGACCACTGAAGAGGTGCAACGCGGGGATCTTGCGCTTGACGAACGTCTGGTGATCGCTGCTGCCGCCGAGCGCGCCGCCCGCCGTGCTGACGACGAGCGTCAATCCCGCTGATTCGCCCGCGGACGGCATCCACTCGGCGAACACCGGCGACGTCCCCGCGCCGAGCACTTGGAGTTTCCCGCTGCCCGCGCGACCGACCATGTCGAGGTTCAAGTTCGCGCGCACGCTCTCGAGCGCGATCGTCGGGTGCACAACCCAATACTCGCTGCCGAGCAGTCCCAGCTCTTCGCCCGACCACAGCGCGAACACGATGTCGCACGGCGGTGTGCCCGATTCCTTCGTGAGCCGCGCCATCTCGAGCACCGCGGCCGTGCCGCTGGCGTTGTCGTCCGCGCCGTTGTGGATCTGACCGATCTTGTCCGGTGCGAGCGAGCCGGTGCCGCCGTGGCCGAGGTGGTCGTAGTGCGCACCGACGACGATCGTGCGCGAGCGGTCGCTTCCCGGAATGCGCGCGAGCACGTTGAACGCCGGGCCGTTTTCGCGCGCGACATCGGCGAAGACCTCCGCGGTGCGCGCCTTGCCGGCGAAGTACGACGCTTCGAGCGCGGTGCCCGAGTTGCCGTGCGCCGGCGCGCCGAGCAGTGCTTCGTAGCCCGGGAGGAGTTCCGACGCGACCGTCGTGCTCACCATGAGCGCGGGAATTCCCGCGCGCGCCGATTGACCAGCGTCGAACGCGAGCAGCGGCGCGCCCGTGTCGAGCGGCGACGGCACGAGAATCACTGCGACCGCTCCGCGACGCTTCGCCGTCATGATCTTCGTGAAGATCGAGCCGGAAGGTCCCCAGCTCTTGTCCTTGCTGACGAGCTCCGTGTCCGATGTCGCGCCAGCCGCCGGGCCGGTGAGAAGCGGCGGAGTTCCGCGCACGATGAACGCGATCCCACCCTGGATGTCCTTGTCCTGGTAGTCGTTCCAGGCGCGTTC
>JANLUN010000335.1:0-3904 GCA_031363505.1 Planctomycetota bacterium
CCGCGCGCTGCGGGAGCTGCGGCGGCGAGCTGCCGCCGGCCGCGAAGTTCTGCGCAGAGTGCGGCGCGAAGACCGCCGGCACGGCATTGCGGCAGGCTCCCGACTCCCCGCAACGCTCGCCGCGCAACTACACCCCGAAGCACCTCGCCGACAAGATCCTTCGATCGAAGTCCGCGCTCGAAGGCGAGCGCAAGCAGGTCACCGTCTTGTTTGCCGACGTGAAGGGCTCGCTGGAGCTGGCCGAACACTTCGATGCCGAGGAATGGCACGGCATCCTCGAGCGCTTCTTCGAAATCCTCGGCGACGGCGTGCACCGCTTCGAGGGCACCGTCAACCAGTACACCGGCGACGGCATCATGGCGCTGTTCGGCGCGCCGATCGCGCATGAAGATCACGCGCAGCGCGCCTGCTACGCGGCGCTCGCGCTGCGCGACGCGCTGCGCGAGTTCGCGCGCGACGTGAAGCGGCAGCACGGCCTCGACTTCGCGACGCGCATCGGCATCAACTCGGGCGAGGTCGTGGTCGGCCGGATCGGCGACGACCTGCGCATGGACTACACCGCGCAGGGGCACACGGTCGGCCTCGCGCAGCGGATGGAGGCGCTCGCGTCGGGCGGCAGCATCTATCTCTCCGAGCACACCGCGAAGCTCGCGCGGCTCTACTTCGCGCTCGACGATCTCGGTCCTTTCACGCTGAAGGGCGCTGCCGAGCCGATGCATGTGTACGAGCTGACCGGCGCCGGCCCCGCGCGCACGCGCTTCGATCTCTCCCGCGCACGCGGCCTCGTGCGCTTCGTCGGCCGCGAGGCCGAGACGCGCACGCTCGAAGCCGCACTCGATCGCACGCGGCGCGGCGAGGGGCAGGTGCTCGGCATCGTCGCCGATGCGGGAACCGGCAAGAGCCGGCTGTGTTTCGAGTTCGCCGAGCGCTGCCGCGCCGAAGGCATGCGCGTGATGGAGGGGCACTGCGTCGCGCACGGCAAGAACCTGCCGCTGCTGCCGGTGCTCGAAGTGATCCGCGCGTACTACGGCATCGAGGACGGCGACGACGACGCCCGCGTACGCGAGAAAGTGGCGGGACGCCTGCTGCTGCTCGACGACAGCTACCGCGACGTGCTGCCACTGCTCTTCGAGTTCCTGGGCGTGCCCGATCCGCAGCGGCCCGCGCCGCCGCTGCCGCCCGAGGCGCGCCAGCGGCGCCTCTTCGCGCTGCTGCGGCGCCTGATGCAGGGCGGCGGCACGACCGGCCAGGAGGTCGCGCTGATCTGCTTCGAAGATCTGCACTGGATCGACGCCGCGAGCGAGGCGTGGCTCGCGGAGATGGTGGATGCGGCGGTCGGCGGCCGCACGCTGCTGCTGCTGAACTTCCGTCCCGAGTACCGCGCGGATTGGATGCAGCGCGCGCACTACCAGCAGCTCGCGCTCGCGCCGCTCACGGCCGACGCGATCCAGGAATTGATCGCCGACCTGATCGGCACGCACGCGAGCACCGACGGCCTGGCCCAACGCATCCATGTGCACACCGGCGGCAACCCGTTCTTCGCCGAGGAAGTCGTGCAGACGCTGATCGAGTCCGGGCAGCTCACCGGTGTATGCGGCGCCTATCGTCTCGACGCCGCCGCGGCGCGCCTCGACGTGCCGCCGACCGTGCAGGCGCTGCTCGCCGCGCGCATCGATCGGCTGCCCGAGCGCGAGAAGCGCGTGCTGCAGTGCGCCGCAGTGATCGGCAAGGACTTTGCCGAGCCGCTGCTCGCGGCGGTGGCGGAGCTTCCGGAACGCGAACTCGCCGAGGCGCTGGCGCGGCTGCGCAGCGGCGAGTTCCTCCACGAGCGGGCGCTCTACCCGATTGCCGAGTACAGCTTCAAGCATCCGCTCACGCAGGCGGTGGCGCAGGACTCGCTGCTCGGCGAACGGCGGCGCGCGCTGCACGGCGCCGTGGCGCGCGCGATCGAGAGCGCCGGCGGCGATCTCGACGAACAGGCCGCCCTGCTCGCGCATCACTTCGAGGCGGCCGGCGACGCGCGCTCCGCCGCGCTGTGGCACCGGCGCGCCGCCGAGTGGATCGCCGGCAGCAACTCGGCGCAGGCGACGCAGCATTGGCAGCGCGTGCGCGCGCTCGCCGACGCGATCGAAGACGGCGCGCTCGCGAGCGAACTCGGCGGCCACGCGCGCGTGATGATCCTCGAGCACGCCTGGCGCGTCGGCATCTCGCAGCAGCAAGCGGACGAGATGCTGCGCGAGGGTGAAGACTGGGCGCACAAGCAGAGCGACCCATGCGCGCTGGCGCGACTCTACAACGCGTATGCCATCGCGATCGCGCTCAGCCTCGGCCAGCTCGTCCGCGCGCGCGAACTCTGCGAGGAAGGTCTGCGGATCGCCGAGAGCGCAGGCGACGAACCGCTCGCGTTCGCGCTCGCGCTGCGCCTCGCGCTGGTGATCGACTACGCCGGTGACGTGCGCGCCGCCCGCCGCACGATCGACGCGGTCAACGCGTACCCGCGCGCCGTGATGGAGGCTGCCTCTCCGCTCGTCGGCTACGACGCCGCTGTCTTTGCGATTGGATTTCGCGGTGCGGTGTCGCAGCGGGAGGGCCGCCTCGACGACGCGCTTCACGACTTCGAGCAGAGCATCGAGCTGGCGCGCGCACGCGGCGCCACCGAGGTACTCGGCTGGATGCTCGGCCTCGCGGCGTTCGTCTGGATCGATCGCGGCGAGCCCGCACGCGCTGCGCGTCTGGCGCGAGAGTCCTTGGAGATCGCCGAACGCATCGAGAGCCCCCTGTCGCGCGCGATGGCAATGGGCTCTCTGGCTCGGGTGCTGGCGCAGGAGGGAGACCTCGACGGCGCGATCGCGCTGGCGGTGCAGGGTGTCGAGATCGCGGCGCGCACGTTTCGGTCGCAAGTGCCGATCGCCATGGCCGCCCTGGCCGAGTTCCGTTTGCAGCGCGGCGAACGCGACGAGGCGCGCCGCGTTGCGGACGAGGCCTTGGGTGTGGCGGACACACATGGATTCCAGGCGGGTCGACTTGCGGCGGAGCTGGCGCTGGCCCGCATCGAGCTCGGCTCCGCGGATCCCGAAGCCGCCGCGGGCTGGCTCGAGCGCGCTCACCAAACGATCGAGACGACCGGCGCCCTCGGGCGCATTCCGGAACTCCTCGAGCTGCGCGGCGAAGCCGCGCTGCAACGCAAGGATGAGACAGGCCGCGCCGCGGCGCTCCGCGAGGCGCTGCGTCTCCACCAAGAGATGGGCGCGACCGCGCACGCCGAGCGCATCGCCCGGGAACTCGCGCGTTGATCTGCGCGGGCTGCGCGTCCGAACTCCCCGCCGCGGTGAAGTTCTGCCCGGAGTGCGGGGCGCGCGTCGCCGCCCGCTGTGCGGCCTGCAACGCCGAACTGCTCGGCGGCGCGAAGTTCTGCGCCGAGTGCGGCGCGCGCGCTGCCGCGACCACGGCGCACGGCAGCGGGCACCCGGCGCTCGATCGTTCCCCCCGTTCCTACACCCCGAAGCACCTCGCCGACAAGATCCTGCAATCGAAGTCCGCGCTCGAAGGCGAGCGCAAGCAGGTCACGGTGCTCTTCGCCGACGTGAAGGGCTCGATGGAACTGGCCGAGCAGCTCGACCCCGAACAGTGGCACCGCATCCTCGAGCGCTTCTTCGAGATCCTGACCGAAGGCGTGCACCGCTTCGAAGGCACCGTCAACCAGTACACCGGCGACGGCATCATGGCGCTGTTCGGCGCGCCGATCGCGCACGAGGATCACGCGCAGCGCGCCTGCTACGCGGCGCTGCATCTGCGCGGGGAGCTCGCGCGCTACGCGACCGAGGTGATGCGCGAGCACGGCGTCGCCTTCTCGACGCGCATCGGCATCAACTCGGGCGACGTGGTGGTCGGCTCGATCGGCGAC
>JANLUN010000337.1:0-10883 GCA_031363505.1 Planctomycetota bacterium
CACCGCGCCGAACACGATCGGCTTGATGCCGAACGGGTCGCGGAACGCGACGAGACCGACGTCGGGCAGCGTCGCGACGACCGAATACGCGCCCTTCACTTCCTTGTACACCTGTTGCACGGCGTAGAAGGCGTCCTCGGCGTTGACGCGGTGGCCGGGGCGCAGCCTCTCACTGAGGGCGCGCGCGAACACGAACAGGATCACCTCGAGATCGCACGACGAGTTGAGGCGCGTGCCGCTGCTCTTGAAGTGGCGCTCCATCAATTCGGTGAAGTTCGTGACGTTGCCGTTGTGCGCCATCGCGACGCCGACCGGGAACGTCAAGTGGAACGGCTGCGCGTCGTCTTTGCGGCCGCGTCCCACGGTCGGATAGCGCACGTGCCCGACGCCGAGGTTGCCGCGCAGGCGCTGCATGTTGTTCTCGTTGAAGATCTCGAGCACGAGCCCGAGCCCCTTCTTCACGTGAAACGCGTCGGTGAACGTGATGATCCCGGCGGCGTCTTGGCCGCGGTGTTGAACCGCGACGAGACCCTCGTAGATCTCCCCCGCGACGTCGACCCCGTCGGGCCCGTAGATGCCGATGAATCCACACATGGTTCTGGCGCCCTCGCAGGCGTTTTCGACGCCCAGCGGAGAACAGGAGACCATAGTTCCTCATCCGAAGTCGGGCAAGCCGAGCGAGGCGCATCGGATGCTCGACTCCGCCGCCGGGCCGCCCGCACACCGCCGTTGGCCCTTATAGTGGACCTCTTCTCCGCATGCCGAACGCGAGCCTCCACCTCCCGATGAAGCGCCTCCAGTCCGCGGACAAGGTCCTCGGTCGGATCGCGTGCGTCGTCTTTCAGCCGCTGCGCTGGGCGCGCCGGGCCGCAGGACCGACGAACGGCGCCGAGAACATCCTGCTGATCAAGTTCTGGGGGATCGGGAGTCTGCAGCTCCTCACGCCGGCGGTGGCGACGCTGCGCCGCGCCTACCCCACCGCGCGGCTGACGCTGCTCACGCTCAGCGAGAACGAGGCCTTCGCCCGCGGTCTCGGCACGTTCGACGAGGTGCGCACGCTCGACGTGAAGACCGGTCGCGGTTCCGCGGGCTGGATCGGCATCTTCGCGCGCATCCTTCGCTTGGTTCGCGACGTGCGCAAGGAGCACTACGGCGTCGTCTACGACTTCGAGTTCTTCACGCGCTTCTCGGCGCTCGTGTCGCTCGCGACCGGCGCGCGCGCGACGCACGGCTACGCAGCGCCCAACGTCTGGCGCGGCGGTTTCCACACCCACACGGTGACGTTCAATCGCTACTGGCACGTGGCGCGCAACTTCCGCGCGCTCGCCGGCGGCGAGGACGGCAGCGAGGTCAGCTGCGACGAGATCGCGCCCTTCCGTTTCTCGCTTCAGGACGAGCAGCGCGCGCGGCGTGAGCTCGAGCTCGCGGGCGTGCCCGTCGGCCGTCCGTACGTCGTGCTCAACCCCAACGCCGGCCAACTGTCGCTGGAGCGACGCTGGCCGGCGGCTTCGTTCGCCGATCTGGCGCGGCGATTGGCGGGAGAGGACGAGACGCCGGTCGTGCTCATCGGTGCCGCCGGCGAAGCCGAGTACGTGCGTGCGATCGCCGCGCGCATCGGCGCCGCGCCGGCGGGGCTCGTGACGAACCTCACCGGAAAACTCTCGATCGGCGAGCTGTGCGCGCTCCTGTCGCGCGCCGGCGCGCTCGTCACGAACGACAGCGGACCGATGCACATCGCCGCCGCGCTCGGCACGCCGACGGTGGCGATGTTCGGCCCCGAGACACCGGTCATGTACGGTCCTCTGGGAACGCGCACTTCGGCCTTGTGGAAGCCGCCCGTGTGCAGCCCGTGCATCAACGTGCACGACAACAAGGTCGCGAACTGCATCCACGGCCAGCCCGAGTGCCTCGTGAACATCGCGGTCGACGAAGTGCTCGAAGCGACGCGGCTGTGTCTGTGGGATCAGCTGCTGACGCCCGCGGACGGCGCGGCGCGGCGCAGCCCGTTGCGAGTCGTACGCACGGCGAATGCGCCCGCGCCCGCCGCCGCCGCCGAAGAGTTGCGCGGATGAAGGTTCTGCTCCTCAATCCGCCGGGCGAGCGCGTGTACATCCGCGACTACTTCTGCTCGAAGACCACGAAGTCGAACTATCTCTTCCATCCGATCGACCTGCTCGCGCTGTCGGGCACACTGTCGGAGGGACATGAGATCGCGGTACTCGACTGCATCGCCGAGCAGCTCTCGCCCGACGCGGCGCACGCTCGCATCGCGCAGTTTTCACCCGAAGTGATCGTGAGCCTCGTGGGCGCCGTGTCGTGGCCCGAGGACCGTCGCTTCCTCGCGAACGAAGCGCGCTCCGGCGTGCGCGTTCTCGCGATCGGCGACGTGCTGCACGAGAAGAGCGAGGAGCGACTCGCGAGCGAGCCATGGCTCGAAGCCGCGTTGCACGACTTCTCGAACGCCGACGCGGCGCGGTACCTCGCGAACGACATCGACGCTGTCGTCGACATGACGGTCCGCCGCGCGGACGGCACGATCGTGCGCATCCAGCGCGGCACGCGGCGCGGCGAATACCGTCTGCCGATGCCGCGGCATGAACTGTTCCCCCGCGAGGGCTACCACTTCTCGTTCGCGCGCTCGGCGGCGTTCGCGACCGTGCTCACCGACTACGGCTGCCCGTACCCGTGCACGTTCTGCGTGATCGGGACGCTTGGATTCAAGACGCGTCCGCTCGACGAGGTGCTGGCCGAGATCGATCACGTGCGCGGCCTCGGCCTCTGCGAGATCTTCTTCATGGACCAGACGTTCGGCGTCGTGAAGAAGCGCGGGCTGGCGCTGTGCGCAGCGCTCGAGGAACGCGGCGACTTGTCGTGGACTGCGTTCTGCCGGCCCGACACGGCCGACGACGAGCTGCTCGCCGCGATGAAACGCGCCGGTTGTCACACGTTGATCCTGGGCGTCGAGAGCGCTGACGATCACTTGCTCGCGACGTACCGCAAGGGTTATCGCGCGACGGCGGTGCGTGACGGTTTCGCCCGCGCGCGCAAACACGGGCTGCGCACGGTCGGCACGTTCATCATCGGCCTTCCGGAAGAGACCGAAGAGTCGCTCGAGAAGACGCTCTCGCTCGCGATCGAGCTCGACATGGACTTCATGAGCTTGAACATGGCCGTGCCGCGCTTCGGCACGCCGTTCCGCAAGCAAGCGCTCGAGCTCGGGCTCGCCGATCCAGAAGACCTCGTCATGGACCAAGGCGGCGCCGATGCGTTCTTGCCGACGCGCACGCTCGATCGCGCGCGCATGCTCGCGATGAAAAAGGCGATGGTGCGCCGGTTCTACCTGCGACCGAGCTACTTGTGGCGGCGCCTGACGTCGATCCGCTCGGCGCACGAGCTCACGGGCCAGATGAAGGAAGGCCTGGCGCTCTTGCGGCAGAACCTGTGACGCGCGTGACGGCCGCCGGCTGCGACCCGTCTTCCGTGTCGCGTCGCGCGTGTCGTTCGACGAGCGCTTCCTCGATCCAGTGCACGATCTCTCGTGCCGCGAGCGCGGGCGCGCTCGCGTCGATCGGCGCCGCGTAGACCTGGCCCGCGTCGCTCTGTTTGTAGAGCGGGTCGTAGTAATCGGTGAGCAAGAGACGAGCGAGCGCATAGACCTCACCGCGCTCGAGAAGCGCGACGAGGTTCACCGCGCTCGAGCGACGCGGCATGCGCACTTGCACGGCGGGCAGCCGCTCTGCGAGCTCGCGGAACCGCGCCGGCGACGACGCGTAGTCTTCCTTGAGTACTTCGATGCGCCGTTCGATCGGCGCCGCGAGTTCGAAGTTCGTTCCGCCGCTCAGCGCACGCCACAAGCGTGGCGGCAGCGTCGCGTCGCCCACCTTGCGGCTCTCGCCTTCGAGCACGAGCACATTTTTCAGCCCCGCGCGGAGGCGCGCCGCGATGCGCGACTCGAAGCGCTTCTGCGAAACCGGTGCGAGCCCGACCATGCCGAGCAGAGAGCTGCGGTGGCCCGCGCACGCCTCGAGATCGAGCGTCCACCCGGGCCGCAGCGACTCGATCTCGCGCAGCACGATCGTCTTTCCGACTCCGGTCAGACCGCGCAGCACGAATACCGGAGGAAGCTCGAGTGATTCGAGCCCGGCGACGACACCGGCGCGATACGCCTTGTAGCCGCCCGCGAGCACGATCGCGCGTTCGAATCCAAGCGCACGCAAGAACGCGACGACGCTGCGGGATCGCAGACCGCCGCGCCAGCAGTTGAACACGATCGGTCGTTCGGGAATCGACTCGGCGGGCGCGCACACGAGTTCGTTCGACAGGCGCTCGATCCCGCCGGACGCCATCGCGAGCACGCGCGCTTCGAGATCCGCCGCCGGGATCGACCATGCGGCGAGCTCCGCGACCCCGCGCACGAGCTCCACGATGCGACCGCGAACGATGTGTCGCGCCTCCTCGAACGCCGCGCCGGGCGAGACTTGGCGGTACAGCGTGCCGACCAACGCGCGCTGCACGTCGTCGAAGAGCGGTCGACAGTGCGCCCCTGGGACATGATCTTCCGCGAACTCGCTCGGGCTGCGCAGAT
Source organism: Planctomycetota bacterium (assembly GCA_031363505.1). Taxonomy (GTDB): domain Bacteria; phylum Planctomycetota; class UBA1135; order UBA1135; genus JANLUN01. Next base: position 4,586 of record JANLUN010000337.1, read on the forward strand.
CGACGAAGAGTGCATCGCGCGCGCGCGACAGCTCGTCCGCTTGGATCGACGGCAGCGTCGGCGCGCCGGAGGATGACGGAAGTACGGCGGACATGGGCGATCCGCGCGAGTATACGTGGCGCCAGAGATCGACGCGGTCTGCGGCGCGATGACGCTCGTCAGCGATCCGCCGGACGCTTATCCGCGTCCCTCACACCGCGCTGCGTCGGCTCGACTTCCGACGTGTTTCGCGGATCGGCGAGACGCAACGGCGCGAGGAGCCGGAGCACCTCTGCGAAGAAGATTCGCGGCGGGGCGTTCACGAGCTCCTGAATGCGCTCGGACGACATCAGTCGCTTCTCGCGGATGATCGCGAGCGCGCGTTTGCGCGTGGCTTGGAAGATGCGGTCTTTGCGAGCATTGGGAGGGAGCTCCGCTAGGTCCATGACTTCGTCGGGTCGCAAGCGGATCGCGTCCTCCAATCGGCGCAACGCTTCCTCGGAGCGCGGCGTTCGATCGATCGGGCGCAGATCATCCGTGGGCGCGCGTGCGGCGCGCAGCTTGAGCAAGTGCTCGGTCATGCGCCGGAAGAAGTCCTCGGGCGGCAGATCTTTCCACTCGTCCCACTCCTTCGGCGTGAGTCCGGACGGCAAGCCGCCGCGTGCGTTCGCCCGCTCACGGAGCTCGAGCACTTTCGCTTCACGCGCTGGCTCAGGAAGCGCCTTGTATTCGTCGATCTCCGCTTGCGGGAGGCTCTGCTTCTCGCCGAGCGCTTGGAGCGCGATCTTCGTCATGCGGCCTTGCTGGCGCTGTTTGAACTCCACCAGGAAGCGAGCGCGTTCTTCGGGCGTCGCCTTCTCGAGCTCGGCCAGCCACTGCTCGGGTAGCTTGCCTCGAATCCGCTGCGCGATGTCGCGTGCTTCGCCTTCGACGAGATCGCGCACGACCTCGCGGCGTTGTTCCGCGGGCAGTCGCTCGAGGCGATCGTACTGCGCCTTGGAGAGCTCGCGCTGCACCCGCACGCCTGCCGCCTTCAAGTGCCGCGCGCGCTCCACGAGCTCGACGCGTTCCTCGTCGGTGAGCGCGCGGTAGCGTTCGTATCGATCGCGCAGACGTTCGCGCTCTTCCGGACTCAGCGCTCGCCAGCGTTCGGCAGCCGTGTCGGGCGCAGGATCGGAGGAAGACTGCGAAGACGCTCGCGGCGTGCACAACGCCAGCACGACTGCGATCGCGATCACGATGCGGCAGAAACGATGTTGCGCGTGAACGTGCACGGATCAGCCCTTCGACCGCGGCTCGCGCGGTTCCTTCGGAGCCGACTCGGGTGCAGCGTCGGGTGTCTTCGGCGGTTCCTCGATCGATTCGAGCTCGACTGGATCGAGCGTCGAGAGCAACACGTCGATGTCCCCGTGCATCAAGAGATCCCACTGCTCGAGCACGTCGAGCACAGCGAGCATCTGCGGCTCGGGCGATGTTGCGAGCGGCGTCGTGTCGCCGTCGGGCGTGTCGCCCGTGCGGGTGCCGCCGGTGGGCTTGCCGCTTCCCGGTTCGGTTTCGCCGTCGACAATTTCGTCGTCATGAGCAGAGCCCGGCGCCGGAACGCGCGACCGCAGCGTCCAAGCGAGCCACGATGCGACGACCAGCGCGGCGATGGCGAGCACCCAGCCGACGCGCTTCGCCGCGAATCGAGGCGCGCGTCGCGCTCGTGCTTCGTCGCGTCGAACGGAGTGGAGACCCGCGATAACTCGCGACGCGAGTCCTTCCGGAACCGGAACGACGCGGTCCAACTCGAGCAAAGCGTCGAGACGCGACTCGATCTGTTCGGCCGCACCGATCGGCGCTGCCCTCGATTCCCGCGCGGTGCGCAAGCGCGCGAGCACGCTCTCGGCCAAGCGCGCCGGCGGAGCTTCCGATCGATCGAGATCGAGTAACGCATCGAGCCCTGTCTCGGCGAGGTCGCGCTGCTGCGCATCACGGAGTCGGGAAATGACGCGCCGCGCGAGCTCGGGCGGCAAGTTCGGCTCGGGCAGCGAGGCGAGAAGAAGCTCGAGCGCTTCCTCGGCTTCGAGCAGCTCCCGACATGCACCGCAACCGAGCAAGTGCTCGTGCCACGAGAGCACGACGAGCTCCGACTGCGCCACGCGCCCCGAGAGCTTGCGCTCGAGGAGTTCGCGAAATGATCGACACGCGCCGCTCACGACATCTCTCCTTGCAGATACGACGCGAGTTCTCCGCGCAGGTTCTCGCGCGCGCGGTGCACGAGCGACTTGACGGCCTTCTCGCTCGAACCGATCACCTTCGCGATGTCGGCGTAGGGCATCTCTTCGTACTTGGCGAGGATCAAAACCATCCGTTGATTCTCGGGCAGGCGCGCGATCGCGCCGCGCACCGCACGGACGATGTCGGTCTGCGCCATCCGCGCGGCCGGATCCGCGACTCGTTCGTCGCGGATCTCGTCCATCCGATCGAGCCCATCGAGACCGGCAGGGTCGGTCGAGCGCGATGCATCGCTTGAGTGAAACTCCTTCGCCCCCGCGCGCTGCGACTCGTTGACCGACAGGTTGAACGCGATCCGGTAGAGCCAGGTCGAGAAGCGCGCGCTGGGTTCGTAGCGCTCGCGCGCGCGGATCACGCGCAAGAAGACTTCCTGCACCATGTCCTCGCGATTCGCACGCGCGCCGAGGAAACGGGTGAGCAGCGCGAAGACATGCGACGAGTACGTCTCGACGAGGCGATCGAACGCCGCCTCGTCCCCGGCCTGGTAGGCGAGCATCCAACGCACGCCGGGATCGTCTGCAAACTCGCTCTGCATGGCTCGGGGAGATCCAACAGCAGGATCCGGCTCAGGTTTCGGTCGATGTGCGACGTCGAAAGCGCTTCCTACTCCATAGATCGTCCGCGAATGGGCGTCCGACGCAACGAAGCGTGATTCACGGACCGTGACGGGAGGATCGGGCTCCGACGAGGACGCGCGCCCTCCGAGTGCACGTTCCTCCCCAAGCGCGTGCCCCCGGTGGTCCACCCCCGCCCGCTCACCAGGGAGCGGCGGTCGCGGCCAACCGCCGGGCATGCGCGAACGGCCAGACCACGCAGGCAGGCCGGCCGACGAGTTCGCGCGCGCGCACCGGTCCCCACTCGCGGCTGTCGCGGCTCTCCGCGGAGTTGTCTCCCAGCGCGAAGTACTCGTCGGGTCCGAGCTCGAGCGGCTCGCGCACCGCGCGTTGTCCGCGCTGCGTGTAATAGAGATCGCGCCAGATGCGGATCCCGCGGAACGCGATGCGTCCGCCCTCCCCGCCCAGGTACACGCGCGATCCGTAGCTCTTCCCCTCCTCGTTGTGATCGGAAGGATGGAGTTGATTGCGGTCGTAACGCGCCGAGAGCTTCGTCGCGCCGATCTCGAACGACAGCGCGTTGTCGACGTTCGAGCAACGCATGCGCAGCCACTCGCCGGCTGCGAATGCGATCGTGCCCTCCGCCATCACTTCGTCGCGATCGCTGCGGTAGCGACGCACGATGCGCGCGCGCGCGCGTCCCGGCTCGGTGGGCCGAAGTCCGAACTCGAACGTGTCGCCTTGCTCCGTGAGCCCGATGCGCACTTGTTGCGGAATCGCCTCCGCGCGCATCTCGCACTCGACCCAGGCGTCGTTGACGTCGACCTTGCCGTGAATGATCTCGTGATCGGGACCGAGATGATCGTCCTTCAAGCCGCGGCGCAGGAACATCATCCCCGACTGCGCGTTGAGCGGCACGTCGCGCGCATCCACTTCCCATGCATCGCCGCTTCGCAGCCAGCGTTTGGCCGACGGCGGGCCGAGCTGGAAGTTGTCCTCGACCGAATGCCATCGATCGTCGAACACGGCGACGGGCGCCGGCCGCGGAGCATCGGGTGCGAGATACGCATTGTTAATGAGGAGATCGCCCTGCACGATCCGAACGCTCTCACCGGGCAGCGCGACGATGCGCTTCACGATCGGCGTCGTCTCGCCTTGACGGAGCACGACGGCGATGTCGAATCGCGAGGGTGGTGAGCGGTCGTACACGACGAAGACGCGCTCGCCGTGGTCCTCGGAGCCGAAGATCGTCGGCTCCATCGACGCGGAATCGACGTGGTAGAGATCGCCGACGAACGCCTTCACCAAAAGCAACGCGACGAGCACGAAGGCCGCCGTCCACACCGCGGCGAGCGTCGATCGGCGCTTCAAGTGAGTCGCACTACGCTCGCGCTCCCTGCAAGCGCAGCAAGTCGGCGTGGAGCGCGCGCACGGCCTGCTCGACTTCCTTGGCGTCGACCAAGAAAGCCTGACTGTGTTGATGGGTGCCGATGAAGACGTCGACCACCGCGATGCGCGCGTCCGACAAGATCGACAGCGCCTGCCCCACGATGGCGGCTTCGTCGCCGGCGCTGCGTCCGATCACGGCGACGAGAGCGAGGCCGCGCTCCACGTGCACGCGCCGACCGAGGTCGGCAAGCGCAGCGTCGACGTTCGCGCCGGGCGCGAGCACGATGCTCGCTCGTTCGGAACTGGCGGACACGATGCCGGGTTCGACCCGTGCGCGCGCGAGCATCGAGAAGAGCTCCGACAAGCGCGCTCCACGCGGCTCGCTCCAACCCAGGTCGAGATCGACGCGGAGAACTTTGCGCCGCGCGGCAATTCCGACAGGGCCGGTGCCGCTCGTGTGCGCCTCGAGCAACGTCCCCGGCGCGTCGGTGTCGTTGACGTTGAGCAGGCGCACCGCGAAGTCCGCGCGCTGAGCGGGCGCAAGCGCAGCTGCGTGCAACACTTCCGCACCGTGGAACGCGTACTCGGCCGCTTGCTGAAACCCAAGGCGCTCGATCACGCGCGCGTCGGGAACGATCGCGGGGTCGGCGGTCATGATGCCGTCGACGGCCTTCCACAATTGAAGCTCGGAGGCGCCGACGGCTTCTGCGACGAGCGCGGCGGTCAAGTCCGAGCCGTTCCGTCCGAGCGTCGTGACGTTCCCGTGGCGGTCCTTCGCGAGAAAGCCCGTGACGACGGGAATCCCCGGCACGCCGGCGAGCGCTTCACGGATCGCCGCTTGGCTCTCCGGGAGCGGCTGCGCGTCGCCGTGATTCGAATCGGTCGTGAGCCCGAGGTCGTACGCGTCGACCGGTGTCGCGAGCAGCCCATCGCGTCGCAGCGTTTGCGCGACGATGCGCGAGCTCATGCGCTCGCCGTACGACAGCACGAGATCACGCTCGCTCGAGGCAATACGACCGCGGTTCTTGATCTCCGAAAGCAGACCGAAGAGCTCGGTGAAGTGGCGGTCGAGCATCTCGCTGTCGAGCGAGAGTTGCCGCAGGAGCGAGCGGTGCCGAATGCGCACGCGGTCGCCTTCCAAGTGCCCCGACGCCGCCGAACCCGCGATCGTGTCGAGCAAATCCGTCACGCCTTGGTGCGCGCTGACGACGACGACCGGCCGCTCCCCGCCGTACTCACGAACGATCTGGCACGCGCGCGTCACGCCCGGGCCGTCCGCCAGAGCCGCGCCGCCGAACTTCAACACCTTCTCGAAGATCATGGAGCTGGAGCATACCGATGCGGACGGGTCGAGCTACAGCTTTGCCGGCGTGCAGCCACGCGGGCGTGAGCGCCCCGCACACCGCGGCGCGCGCATCACGGGCTATGATGGTTGCCCGCCAAACGCCGCAACCCGCTGCCGCATGCAACCCGCCGGAACTACGACATGAGCGAGATGGATCGCGACGCCTTGATCTACGACTGGAATCGGCCGCAGAACGGCGCGAGGACCAAGATCCAGTTCGACGACGAGACGCTGCGCGACGGCCTGCAGAGCCCGTCGGCCAAGGATCCGAGCCTCGACGACAAGATCGCGCTCGTGCGCGTGATGGACGCGCTCGGCATCGACACGGCCGACGTCGGCCTACCGGGCGCCGGCGGTCGCGCACGCGAGCACATCCTCGCGCTCGTCCGCTCGATGAAGGGCCTCGCGATCACGCCGAACGTCGCGTGCCGGACGCTCGTGTCGGACATCGCGCCCGTCGTGGAGGTCGTGCAAGCGACCGGCGTCCCCGTCGAAGTGTGCGCGTTCATCGGCTCGAGCCCGATCCGCCAGTACGCGGAGAACTGGGAGCTCGACACGATGCTCAAGCTCTCGCGCGAGGCGATCGAGTTTTGCACGCGCGAAAACCTGCCCTCGATGTTTGTGACCGAGGACACGACGCGCGCGAACCCCGACCACGTGCGCGCGCTCTACACGACTGCGATCGAAGCCGGAGCGAAGCGCATCTGCATCTGCGACACGTGCGGACACGCGACGCCGGAGGGCGTGAAGAACC
>JANLUN010000436.1:0-4473 GCA_031363505.1 Planctomycetota bacterium
CAAGCGACTCTCCGAGACGATGGAGATCCTCGAGATCGACAGCCTGCTGACGCCGTACCTCACCGAGAAGAGCTACCTCGAACGGTTGGCGGAACGCGAGCTCGACGAATCGCCGCCGCGATCCGCTGTCGAGAGCGTGCGCGCCGATTCTCAAGCAGCCGCCGCGGTCGCGGAGTTGAAGCGCATCCTTGACGCGCACGGCGCGACGGCCGCGCACGGCGCGACGGCCGCGACCGGCGCGACCGCCGCGGGCGCGGCTACGACGCTCGAGTTCTCCGGCGTCTACGGGCCGGACTTGATGTCCGAGGTCGCGCGGTTCGCGCTGGCGGTCAGCCAAGTCGCGCGCACGGAATCGTTCGACGTCATCCACGCGCACGACTGGATGACCGTGCCGGCGGGATTCGTCGCGGCGCGCCTCTCCGGGAAGCCGCTCGTCGTGCACGTGCACGCCTGCGAGTACGACCGCAGCGGCGAGAACGTCAACCAGCGCGTGCGCGACATCGAGCAGCTCGGCCTCGACGGCGCCGACCGCGTCGTGTGCGTCAGCCACTACACGGCCGGGATCGTGCAGCGCCGCTACCGCGTCGACCCGAAGAAGGTGCGCGTCGTGCACAACGCGGTGACGCAGCGCGAGCAGAAGGAGATCCTGCACGAGACGAAGCAGATGCCGGAGCCGATCGTGCTCTTCCTCGGGCGTGTCACGTTCCAAAAGGGCCCGGATTATTTCCTCGAGGCCGCGGCGCGGGTCGTCAAGATCGAGCCGCGCGTCAAGTTCGTGATGAGCGGGAGCGGCGACATGCTGCCCGTGATGATCGAGCGTTCGGCGCGACTCGGCCTCGCGCGTCACATGCACTTCACCGGCTTCTTGAAGGGCGCCGAGGTCGAGCGCATGTACGCGCTGGCCGACATCTACGTGATGCCGTCGGTCTCCGAGCCGTTCGGCATTTCACCGCTCGAAGCGATGGCGCTCGACACGCCGGTGATCATGTCGCGCCAGAGCGGCGTGTCCGAAATCTTGCGCAGCGCGCTCAAGGTCGACTTCTGGGACGTGGACGACATGGCCAACAAGATCCTGGGTCTCATCCGCTATCCCGCGCTCGCCGAGCAGCTCGTCGAGGACGGTCGCGAGGAAGTGCAGAACATCCGCTGGGACTATCCCGCGGGACTCGTGCGTGACATCTACCGCGAGGTCGTGGCGTGACCGACATCGTCTTCTACTTCCAAGTGCACCAGCCGTTCCGGCTGCGGCGCTACACGTTCTTCGACATCGGCGTCCACGATCACTACTTCGACGACACCGAGAACGCGCGGATCGTGCGTCGCGTCGCCGAGAAGTGCTATCTGCCGATGAACGCGCTGATGCTGCACCTCCTCGAATCGAACGAGGGCCGATTCCGCATCGCATACTCGCTGTCGGGCACCGTCATCGATCAGATGGAGCGCTGGACGCCCGAGACGCTCGAGAGTTTCGTGCGTCTCGCGCGCACGGGCTGCGTCGAGTTCCTGTGCGAGACGTCGCACCACTCGCTCGCGGGACTCTTCGATCAGACGGAGTTCGAGCTGCAGGTGAAGTCGCACGCGGCGCGCATCCAGAAGCTCTTCGGCCGCGCGCCGAAGACGTTCCGCAACACCGAGCTCGTGATCGACGACCGGATCGCGAAGATGGTCGAGAACATGGGCTTCCAGTGCCTGCTCGGCGAAGGCGCCGATCACCTGCTCGGATGGCGCAGCTCGCACCGCGTGTACCGGCCCGAGAGCTGCGACAGGCTCAAGCTCCTCCTGCGTTCGTACAAACTGTCCGACGACATCGCGTTCCGGTTCAGCAATCGGCAATGGAGCGAGTGGCCGCTCCTCGCGGAGAAGTTCGCGAGCTGGGTGCACCAAGTGCCCGAGGAGGACTCGTTCATCGGCCTCTTCATGGACTACGAAACGTTCGGCGAGCACCAGTGGTCCGACACGGGCATCTTCAAGTTCATGGAGCATTTGCCGCGCGCCGTCCTTAAGAACCCGCGCTTTCGCTTCCGCACGCCGAGCGAGGTCGCGGCCGAAAGTGACCCAGTCGCGCGCCTCGCGATCCCGCACCCGACGTCCTGGGCTGATGCGGAGCGCGACCTGACGGCCTGGCTTGGGAACCCGATGCAGCGTTCGGCGAACGAAGCGCTTTACTCCTTGGCGGCGGCGGTCCGAAAAGCACCAGAGCCCCTGCTAGCCCACTGGCAGAGGCTGTCGACGTCCGACCACCTCTACTACATGTGTACGAAGTGGTTCTCGGACGGCGACGTGCACAAGTATTTCAGCCCGTACGCGAGTCCCCACGACGCGTTCATCGCCTTCATGAACGTCATCGACGATCTGTCGCGTCGCGTCGCGAGCTCCACCGCCCCCGAAGAGAAGTCCGCGAGCATCGCCGCTCGTGAATAGAAGCCCGCGAGCGTCACGGCTCGCGAGTAGAAGTAGGAATCGATGCCGCAGGCACCGTACACCCTGTTCGAAGTCAGCTGGGAAGTCTGCAACAAGGTCGGCGGTATCCACACCGTCGTCTCGACCAAGGCCAAGACGCTCGTCCAGCGTTTCGGCGACGACTACCTGACGATCGGCCCGTGGCTGCTCGCTGGTGCGCAGTCGTCGGACACGTTCGAGCCCGAAGCCGGCTTCGAGGAGTTCAGCGAAGCGTGCCGCGCGATGGGCGTGCCGATTCGCGTCGGCCGTTGGAAGATCCCCGGACGTCCGCGCACGATCCTCGTCGAGTTCTCGGGTCTATTCGGACAGAAGGACGCGATCCTCGCGCGGCTCTGGGAGAACTCGAAGGTCGACTCGCTCTTCGGTGACTGGGACTACGTCGAGCCGGTGCTCTTCGGTCACGCCGCGGGCCTCGTCATCGAGAAGTGGTACCAGGAATACGTGATGCCGCAGCGCAAGCACGCGGTCGCGCAGTTCCACGAATGGATGGTCGGCTCGGGCATGCTCTATCTCGAGCACGAGCACCCCGAGATCGGCACGGTCTTCACGACGCACGCCACGATCCTCGGTCGCTCGATCTCCTCCAGCGGCATGTCGCCGGAAGCCGGCGTCCAGAACCGCACGCCCGACGAAGCCGCGGCCGCGTTCGGCATTCGGTCGAAGCACTCGATCGAGTCTGCCTGCGCGCGCGAAGCAGACGTGTTCACGACCGTGAGCGACGTCACAGCGAGCGAGGCGGAGCTGTTCTTCAAGCGCCGCGCGAGTCCGCTGCTTCCCAATGGGATCGACCTCGACGTGATCGACGAGCTGGCGGGCAAGACGACGCGCGCCGAAGCGGACGCGCTGCTGCGCAACATCGCGCACCGATTCCTCGGGGAGGCGGCCGCGGACGCCGCCCTCCTGTGCATCTCGGGTCGCTACGAGTACCACAACAAGGGCATCGATCTGCTCGTCGACGCGCTCGCGCAGATGAACGGACGACCCGGCAAGAGCATCGTGCTGTTCGTGCTCGTTCCCGCCGGAAACTCTGGTCTGCGCGGTGAGCTGCTCGAGCGATTGAAGGCACCGCTCGATTCGATCCGCGGCCCGATGGGCCTCTCGACGCACAACTTGTTCGATTTCGAGCACGACCCGCTGCACCAACATTGCCTGCGCGTGGGGCTCAGGAACGACCTCGGCTCGCGCGTGAAGGTCGTGCAGATCCCGATCTACTTCAATCGCAACGACGGCCTGCTCAATCTGCCGTACGAAGCGATCCTGCGCGCGATGGACCTCTCGTGCTTCCCGTCGTTCTACGAGCCGTGGGGATACACGCCGGAAGAGAGCCTCGCGGTCGGCGTGCCGACCGTGACGACCGACTGCGCCGGTTTCGGGCGCTGGGCGCGAGACGAAGGCCTCGGCCCGGAGGACGGCGTGTTCGTGTTGCCGCGCGTAGACGTCGCGTACAAGGAATCGACCGATCGTTTGGCGAAGCTCCTCGAGGGCTTCGTCGGCGAGAAGCGCAATCGCGACGCATACACGGAGATCTGCCGCAAGACCGCGCGTATGACGGCGTGGTCGGATCTCGTGCAGCGCTACTACGAAGCGTTCGACACGGCGATCGGCTTATGTCGCGAGCGCGCGCGCGCCGCGGGACCCGGCACGTTCCGATCGAAGAGTCCCGTCGCGCTCGTGCCGACGCCGCAAGCGCACCGCCCGCGGCTGATGCGGTTCGACGTAGCCGCGCTGATCCCGGATGCGCTCAAAGGCCTCGAGCGGCTGGCGCGCAACTATTGGTGGTCGTGGGATCCCGAAGCGACGTCGCTCTTCCGCGAGCTGTTCCCGGCGAAGTGGGATTCGAGCTCGCACAACGCGACGAGCTTCCTGCGCGACATCTATCCCGATGATCCCGCAAAAGCACCTTGCCCCGAATGCCAGGTTCTACGCGGAGGCTCAAGCGAGTATGATGCGCGCTATGCCACAACCACCTGCCGCTTTAGATTCGGGACAGACAGGAATGTCTGTCCTACACCT
>JANLUN010000450.1:0-4833 GCA_031363505.1 Planctomycetota bacterium
CCCCGTGGCGAAACTGATAGCCGCACCGGCTTTGGAAGCCGGGTTCCCACCAAGGAAGTACGGGTTTAAGTCCCGTCGGGGCCACTCCCAGCGCACGTAGGCGCTGGTGTTCTTCATGGGGATAGCTCGGCCATCAAGGCCCGCCCGCCCATCGCGATCCCACACTCTCGATCATCTTCCCTCCGCACGACCACCGGTGAAACCGGCCGGTGGTGGCACATCGCACTCGGGTTTTTGACTCCAGAGGAAGATGCAACAAATGCATCTTCCTTTCTTCTTCTCATGGTACTGACGTGTATATACACCACGCAACCATGAAGTTTAGTAAATATGCCGAAGGCGCAAATGGGCCAAAACCCAGCCGAAATCGGCATGTTTCAGCGTCCCGTAGAGGCCCACCTAGGCGCATACGCCTAGGTGCTGGGTACGTGGCTAGGACTTCTGCGTCCTGACTTCTGAGTCAGGACGCGCGGTCGGGCGGGGCTCGATCAGCCGTTCTCAAAGAGCGCGTCCGAGCCATGGGGGCTTGTCAAGCCGAAGGGCACCCGAACAAGAACCTAACCCCGGAACGCGCGCCATTCTGTGCGTCAGCCCGACACTTGTCCTGTGCCGCCGCACCCGAACAAGAGGCTAACCGATTCCTCGGTGGCTTCGGTTGGTCTACGTGACATAAGCCGCGATCCCATAGAGATTAGCGGGTGGCTTCGAGTGGTGAGTAGGCTCGCGCCACTGTGGTGAGGCGATCAGCCCACGACCCGCCGGGGTGAGCCTGCACCCGAGGTGATGCGTTGTCTTTGTACCCGCTGACGTCGCCCGGCTTTGAGCTAGCGCCTCTGGATGGCGTGCTCACTTCCACACGGTGGGTGCGGGGCTTGCGCGGTCAGCGATCACGCAGTCCCGCGCACGAGTGCGCATCGCTCGCTCGCGAGTCTTCCCGACTCTACGCCTCGCCCGATCTAGCCCGCAGGGACCGGTTGCGACTCGACAGGACACCTCGTCGGTTCCAATCTGCCAGGGAGGCAGTGTCGAGCCAGCGCAGGGTAATGGGCGGGTTCTAGCCAGCTCGCGACATCGGAACTCGCCGCTCGACTGTTCGCTAGAACACTTTGCGGGAGGCTTCCGTCGGTCGTTGGGTGCGGCTCTGCATCGCGAACCGCCCGCACGCACCCAGGTGCTCGACGGTCGCGGGCGCGTAGAAGTGTTTGGCTTGCGGGTTCCAAGTCCACGCGTCCCCCGGTTCGGCCGTCCACTGAGACTTGGCGTCGACGCGTAACGCCCCGGCGACGCAGATTGCTCGGGCGTGCGTTCCCGGGCCGTCCTCGCTCGAGGTTACAATTCGGCGTTCCACCGCTGGAGTCGGAGTCCAGCGGCACCCTCGAATTGAAGTCCACACACGCCCTCGGCCTCGACCGTTACCTGGTCCCGTTCTCCTTCCGCCAAGTCCCTGTGTACCGGTTCGACGTGGTCGTCGTTGGCAGCGGGGTGGGTGGAGCGGCTGCGGCGCTCGTCGCATCGAAGCACGGCGCGACGGTTGCGCTCATCGCGAAAGCCGAGCTACGCGAGACGAACACACTGTACGCGCAGGGCGGACTCGCCGCGGTCATCGCTGCACCTGACTCGTTTGATTCGCACGTCGCGGACACGGTCCAGGTCGGATGCGGACTGGGAGAGCGCGAAGCTATCGAGTGCGTCGTGCGCGGTGGTCCCGAAGCGGTGGAGAGGCTGCTTCAGCTCGGTGCCGAGTTCGATCGGACTGCCGCCGGAGAGCTGCAGCTTTCTCGTGAGGGCGGTCACACGCACGCCCGCATCATCCACGCGCACGGCGACGCGACAGGTCTCGAGATCCAGCGCGCTCTGTGTGGTGCCTTGGTCAACGATCCGGGGATCACGACGTTTCCGAACACATTCGTCGTCGACCTGCTCACCACCACCGATGGACGTGTTGCGGGCATCCTCACGCGGACCGCACGCGGCGACTTGGTGGCATTCAGCGCGTCGCAGGTGATCCTCGCGACCGGAGGTGGTGGACAGATTTATCGGGAGACCACGAATCCCGTGATCGCGACTGCCGACGGAGTCGCGATCGGGTTTCGAGCCGGCGCGATCGTTCGCGACCTCGAATTCGTGCAGTTCCACCCGACGTGTCTGTACATCGCCGGAGCAGCGCGAGTGCTGATCAGCGAGATCGTGCGCGGCGCGGGCGGAGTGTTGCGCGACCGACACGGCAAGCGGTTCATGCCGGAATTCCATCCATCGGCCGAACTCGCGCCGCGCGACGTCGTGAGCCGCGCGGTCTTCGCTCGCATGGTGGCGACGAACGACACGAGCGTGTACCTCGATCTCTCCGACATCGATGGTGATCCGCACGCCCTCTTTCCGGGGATCAGTCGCATCTGCCGATTCTTCGGAATCGACATCGCGCGCGATCCCGTTCCCGTGCGGCCCGGTGCTCACTACATGGTCGGAGGGTTGCGAGTCGACCTCGACGGACGGACCAACTTGCCCGGACTGTGGGCGGTAGGGGAGTGCGCCAGTTCCGGATTGCACGGCGCGAACCGCATGGGATCAAACTCGCTGCTCGAAGGAATCGTGCTCGGCATGCGGTCGGGAACCCTGGCTGCGAGTGAAGCGGGCGGGTTCGATGTCTATTCGATGGTTCAGTGCCGCACGCGCGATCTTCCCCGTCCGCCCGCAGGCGTGCGCGTCAATCTCGAGGACATCATCTACTCCCTCAAGTCGCTCATGTGGCGCCAGATGGGCGTCGAGCGGACGGGCCCCGGCATCGAGGATGCGACCTCGAAGATCGGTTTCTGGGCACGCGCTGTTTCGGACCTCGGTGCCGCGGAGCCGCGTGCGTGGGAGTTGATGAACATGTTGACCGTGTCGCACTTGGCCACGCTGTGCGCGATGGCGCGGCAGGAGTCACGAGGCGTCCACTTCCGCTCCGACTTCCCGGTCATCCGCCCCGAGTGGCGCGTTCACAGCTTGCTCACGCCGGAGTACGACGGCGACCGTTTGGCGAACGTCGTGCTCCGACACGAGCCCGTTCGAGACCACGCGCCCGTCTCATGACCCGTTTTTCCCGGCCGACGCGCGCTTCGATCGAACGCGTCTTGGTGTGCGGCGTCCGACTGAGCGACGATCGATCCGGGGCGGACGCGGATCTTTCGGAAGCGCGCGGGCTCGTCGAGGCCGCCGAGGCACAAGTCGTCGGCGAAGGAGTCCTGCAAACACGGTCACGTCCCGACGCCGCGACGCTCTTCGGCAGCGGCAAGGTCGACGAGATCAAGGCGGAGATCGCTCGACTTCATCCCGACGTCGTCGTCGTGGACAACGATCTCACGCCCGCGCAAGCGCGCAACCTCGAGAAAGCTTGGAGCGTGCGCGTCGTCGATCGCTCCGAGTTGATCCTCGACATCTTCGCGCGGCGAGCGAAGACAAGGCAGGCGCGGCTCCAAGTCGAACTCGCTCAGAACGAGTACCTCGCACCTAGGTTGCGTCGTATGTGGACTCACCTCGAGCGAAACGAAGGTGCGATCGGTGCGCGCGGACCCGGCGAGACGCAGCTCGAGACCGACAAGCGACTCTTGAAGAAGCGCATCCTCGATCTGAAACGAGAGCTCGAGGAGATCGAAGCACGAAAGCAGCGCGAGGTCCGTTCTCGGGCGGACCTCTTCACGGTCGGACTCGTCGGCTACACGAACACTGGGAAGTCGACGCTGCTGAATCGGCTCACGGGCTCGAACGAGTTCGTCGCCGATCAGCTGTTCGCGACGCTCGACACGCGCACGCGGCAGTGGGCGCTCCCGGACGGTCGAATGGTCCTGCTCTCGGACACCGTCGGCTTTCTCGAGCGCTTGCCTCACCACTTGGTCGCGTCGTTCCACGCCACGCTCGAGGAAACGCTCGCCGCCGATCTCTTGCTGCACGTCGTCGATGCATCGCACCCGGCCGCGGCACAACAGATCGCGGCAGTCGACGAAGTGCTCGCGAGCCTCGCGCAGGATCCACGCGCGGCCGTGCTCGTGTTCAACAAGCTCGATCGTGTTCAAGATCCGATCGTGCTGCAGTTCCTCGGTCAGGGCCGGAATCAGGAGATCGTCTACGTGTCGGCGGCGACCGGCGAGGGACTCGACCGGCTGGCACAGTCGGTGGCTCGCCGCTTGGACGCGCGGTCGTACCTCGTGGATGTGTGGCTTTCGATCGGCGACGGTCGCCACGATGCGTGCGTGCGCCGGCTCGCGACGCCGATCGAGGACGAGATCCTCGAGGATATCGGCGAGCGTAGACTGCGCGTCTTGCTGACCGAGGGCGCACTCGGAAACCTGCGACGCCAGGTCGGGCATGCCGGTCGTTTCGAGATCGTGCGCGCACCCGCGGAGCTCGCGCGCGACTCGGGCGACGACGAGTCGATGTCGCCGGGAACCGACGGAACCATGCGTGGGGTCGAGGACGGCCCGCCGCGCGCCGAGTGAGTCCGAGATGGACGTCCTCCACGAGGAGGTGAAGCCCACGCGCTCGCGTTCAACGTTCTTAGTGCGCGCGATCAGTGGCGGGGAATCGTTCCCGCGGATCACTCGCCGCGATCTTGATCCTCGCGATCCCCACGGTACGCGCGCGCTGGCAACCCGCGCTGCGTCGTCACGAGCTCAACGGCGCTCGCCGATGAGCGCATCGAGTGGGGGGAAGAGCAACTGCTGCCCCTCGCGCAGTTGATCGGGACTCGCCATGTGGTTGTATCGCGCGACCGCGTCGACCAGCTCGCGCCGTCCCGAACCGTAGTGCTTGCGGCAGAGCTCGCCGAGCTGCTGGCCGCGCTGGACGGTGAGCTGG
>JANLUN010000465.1:0-5023 GCA_031363505.1 Planctomycetota bacterium
GCGCCGCCAAACGCGCCGCGCCTTCGCTGGGATGTCGGAGCACGATGACGTCCGCGTAAGCGCCTCCCACGACGCGAATCGTGTCCGCGAGCGATTCACCTTTGGACGCGCTCGTGCTGCGCATGTCCGCCGCCGTCAGCACGCCGCCGCCGAGACGCAACATCGCCGATTCGAACGAAAGCCGCGTGCGCGTGGAGGGCTCGTAGAAAAGGCTGGCGGAGATCATCCCCCGGCAAAGCTGGGAGAAGCCCCGTTGGTCCTTGGAGAATTCGCGTGCTCTCTCGAACAACTCGCGAATCTCGGGGAGCGACAGGTCGTCGATCGAGACGAGATGCTGCAGCTCGGTCATTCGTTCCCGCCTCTCCAGAGTAGAGGACAGCCTGGGCGGGCGCAACGTTAGCGCGTCAAGCGCCCGCGATGAGCTGTCCAACCCGCTCCGCGAACGTCGCGTCGTGCGTCCGGGCGCGGAGTGCCGAAACGTCGCTCGCGATCCGCGCGTCGAACGGCACGGCCGTACCAGGAAGCCAGGGATTCTCGGGCAGATCGAACTGGCGCAGGAAAAGCCTGACGACCAGCGCACGCGCTTCTTCGGGATCGGCGTGCACGGAGAACGCGTTCGCGATCGACGCCGACGCAGCCGCATCTAGACGATCGGAGAGGCTCGCCAGATGGACGAACGGCGGCCGCGACGCAACCGACGCAGCTGATGGCGACGACGGCGTCGACTTCGCCCGCATCGACCGTCGCGTCGCGGGCTCGAGCCAGAGCACGAGATCGGCGCTCTCGCGCGCCACTCGCCCACGTTCCTGCCCAGCGCGCTCGACTTCGAACATCCGCTCGGAGCGCATGTCGATCGCGCGTTCGCCGGCCGTGTCGAAGAGCCACACGGGATACGCGCCGAAGAGCGCTTGTTCGCCGATCACGTCGCGCGTCGTGCCCGGCTCGTCGCTCTCGATCGTTCGACGCCGTCCGACGAGCGCATTGAAAAGCGTCGACTTGCCCGCGTTCACGGGGCCGGCGACGACGACGCGCGCCGGCTCGAGTGCACGGCGAGCGACCGCCCATCGAGCGGTCAACCGATCGATCGCTTCGCCGCGTGCGGAAGGTTCGAGTCGGCAGAGCTCTTCCAGGGCGCCGCTGAGCGCGCCTTCGGCTTGATCGAGCAAGATCCTCGCCGCGGAATCGCACGGTGCGCGCGCCAACCGTTCTTCGGCACGGTCGCGCAACGAGCGCGCGCGCGGTCGATCCGCGGCAACGGCAAACCGCTGAACGATCTGCATCACGATCGCCGGACTTCCGTGCAGGCACACTTCGACGTCGTCCTCACTCAAAACGGCGACGATCGCCTGGTCGAGATCCTCGCCGTCGATCGAGAGGCGCACGAGATGAGGCGTTCGGGACGCAAGCGTATGTCCGCACAAGCGCTCGACTGCGGCGCGCGCTCCCGGGCCCCTGAATCGCACGATGGACACCGCCCCTGGACCGCGCGGCGTGATCTCGGTCACTTCGAGCATTTGGGATCGCTCGAGCCCACGTGCGCAGCAAACGCGGCCACCAAGCCGCGCGCCACGAGTTCCGGCTCTTCGATCACACGCAACCCGCGAGCGAACGAGCTGGAGGCGACGAGGAATCCGCGCGCTCCCCCGGTCAAGAGAACTGGGGCCTCGGGTATCCCCGCTTCAGCGCCAATACGCAGGACGAGCTCTCGCGCGGCACCCTCGAAGCCGACGACCACTCCCGACTGGAGCGCGGCGTGGGTGTCTTGCCCTAACGCGCGCACTCCCGGGATCGGTTCCACGCGCGGGAGATTCGCGGTCCCGCGCGCGAGCGCTGCCGCCAGGAGCCGCGGACCGGGCGCGATCGCGCCGCCCACGAACTCGCCTCGTCCGGTGATCGGATCCACGCGCAAGGCATCGACCGTCAGAGCTGTCCCCGCATCGACCACGATCGCGGAGGCGCGCACGCGCTCAAGCGCCCCGCGCGCCGCGAACAAACGATCGCGTCCGATGCGTTCGGGATGCGCTACGCTCGAGATGACGAGCCCGGGATCAGGCCGCACGTCGACCGCGGCGATTCCGCTTTCGACGAAAGCTCGAACGAGTTCCGCTTCGATGGCGGCGCTGGCCACACACGAAACGCCCGCGGCATCCACTGCGGGCTGCGCACCGAGCCACGTTCGCGCGCGCGCCGCGAGTTGACCGTCGGTGTCGAGGTCGAGCGATGCGAGAAGCTCGGCGGGAATCGGCCCGTCCACGCGCCACAGCCGGAGTTTGCAGCGGCTGTTGCCGAGATCGACACTCAAGAATCGGGTCGACATACGCCCGCAGCTTTGGGTCGACGCCGGCCGTTACGGCGCGAAATCGGACCCGTGCATGGGCACGAAGTCCGAGTGAGCGAACACGCGCACGCTCACTTCGGCGGCGTCTCGTAGATGACCGTGCGCGACTTGCCTTTGTTCTCCACCACGATCTTCCAGACCGTGTACTCGCTCGCGTGATTCTTCGCGAACGTGATCGCTTCTTGGACGCTCGTCACCGGCTGTCCGTTGATGCTCTTGATCACGTCGCCTTCTTGCGCTCCGTGCCGCTCGGCGATGGAGCCCGCGGCCACTTGCTTGATCTCGATGCCGTCGTACTTGCCAGTCTTCGGATCTTGGTGGCGGGTGGTGCGCACGTCCTGCACGAGCACCTCGGCGTAGTTCTCGTTGAAGAACTCCATGTCGTTCGTCCCGAGCACGAAATGGTTCGCGCCGAGTTGAGTCGTGCGATCGGGGTTGAACGCGGGCTCGGTGCCCTGCGGAATCGCGTTGCGCGACTTCGGCATGACCACGCCGTCGGGACCGACCTGGACGATGGCCGCACCAACGTCCAGCTCATCGGCGCCGAGCAGCTCGCTCTCG
Source organism: Planctomycetota bacterium (assembly GCA_031363505.1). GTDB lineage: Bacteria > Planctomycetota > UBA1135 > UBA1135 > JANLUN01. The sequence goes on from JANLUN010000465.1 coordinate 2,900, forward strand.
CGCTCGCCGGCTCCGAATGCGAAGAGCACGCCTTCGGCGGTGATCGACTCGATGCGAATGTGATCGTGGGGCGCGGCGAGATGATCGCCTTGGCGCAGCAGAAACCCCGGTGGATTCCCCGTGTTCGTGACGCCCGACTTCGGTCGATACTTCAAGAACACGTTGCTGTCCTTCGGCTCGGCCATGTCGACCTTGACCATCAGGATCCGCACGAGCTCCTTGACCGCGACCACGGGCGCGACCGGCTTCACGAGGTCCGCACCCTCGGCCACGGGGACTGGTGCGGCTTGAACCGCTCCGGTCCAGTTCAGGTGCCGACAGTTCTTGTTCCCCTGACACTTCTCGCAGCTGGGGTGGAACAGCTCGCGAACGGTGTCGTACGCGACGATGTCCTCGACCTTGGACTCGACCGGCTTGCTCTCGTCGAGCACGGCCTGGACGTGCGCGGCATCCGGGAGCACGTTTTTGGTCTTGACCTCGCGCAAGAACACGACCACGTAGGCGGAGAGGCCCAAGGCCAGCACGACCGCGGTCAGCCACGACAGGATCTTGGCTTGCGTGATGTTCATCCGAGTCCCGAGGTCATCCTAGCGCCGTCCTCTTGGTCCGCAAACCGGCGGTCCGCAACGCTCTGACCGTGCAAGAGGCTTTCCATGGCGCCCGCGGGGAAGCGCCGAGACGATCGCGTCGCGCGTCTATTCCCGTTTCGCCATCCGCAAACCGTCGGGACCCGTCGCGGTGCGCGGAGGCGTGGCTTGGGTGGTTTCGACGCGGACGGAGCTGCCCGTGATCCCGCGCAGCGCCAGGACCAGCTCTTCCGGCCGGTCGCTCGCCGCCAACGCGTCGTTGAGCTCCACCTTGTGATCTTGCACCAAGCGTCGCAGGCACATGTTGAACGAGATCAAGCCGCGCTCGGTGCCTTGCTCGATCACGCGCGCCATCTCGCTCGTCTTGCCCTCTTGGAGGAGCTCGCGGATGTGGGGCGTCGAGACCATCAGCTCGAACGCCGGGATCATGCCCTTGCCACCGGAGCGCTGCACGAGCCGCTGCGAGAGCACGCCCGCCAGGTTGTCGGCCATCCGCTGGCGCACTTGCGCGTGCTGATTCGCGGAGAAGAACGACAGGATGCGCTCGACGGTCTGCGCGGCGTTCACTGTGTGCAGCGTGGACAAGACGAGGTGGCCGGTCTCGGTCGCATCGAGCGCCGAGATGACGGTCTCCGCGTCGCGCATTTCACCGATTAGGATCACGTCGGGGCTTTGACGCAACGCGTGACGCAGCCCGTCCTTGAAACTCGTGCAGTCCGTGCCGACTTCGCGCTGGCTGATCACGCAGTTCTGCTCGGTGAAAAGCAGTTCGACCGGATCCTCCAGCGTCACGACGTGGCGCTCGACGGTCTCGTTCATGTGCTGGATCATCGCGGCGAGCGTCGTCGACTTGCCCGATCCGGCGATCCCCGTCACGAGCACGAGTCCGCGCTTGCGCATCGAGAGCTTTTTCAAGTTCTCCGCCGGCAGCTCGAGGTTGTCGAGATTGGGCGCCCTCTCCGAGATGCGTCGCAGCACGACGGCCGGATCCCCCATCTGCCGGTACGCGTTCATGCGGAATCGGCCGAGGCCATCGAGGTGTAGCGCCGCGTCGGCGGAACCGCTCACGCGCCAGACATCCATGCGATCCTTGCCCATGATCCCTTCGAGGACCTCGAGCAGCGCTCCCGCCGTCGGAACGCGACCGGGAAAGAACCCGATCTTCCCGTCCGTCCGGTGAGACGGACGTCCGCCGGCGCGCAGGATTAGATCGCTCGCGCCGGCCTTGACCATCAACGCGAGCCACGCCTCGAGCTGATGTCGCGGCGAAAGGGCTGTGCCGCTCAGCGACGGCGGAGTCGAATCGGCAGCAAGCGGAGGCGGTGCGACCGGCGCAGGCGTCCTAACGGGCGCAGGCGGCGTCGCATCGACCGGCGCGAGCGGGCTCGGCCGCGGCGCCGCCGAAGGCCCGGGTGCGAGCGGGCTCGACCGCACGGGCGCAGGCGCGGCGGGTGTATTCGCTCCCCGAGCGTTCAGCCGCAACGAGTCGGCGACGTCTCGGAAGCTGAATTCGTCTTCGGGACTGCGGTTCTCTCCA
>JANLUN010000342.1:0-6973 GCA_031363505.1 Planctomycetota bacterium
GCCGCGTGCAGCTCGGCGAGCTTCTCGTTCAGGCGCGCTTCGAGGGTATCGGCGACGAGGCGGTTCTTGGGATCGCGCGGATCGAACTGCTCGAAGACGCGATCCGCGCTGTACTGAAGAGCTTCGACCTGGAGGTTCTTGCTCTCGATCTCGCGTGCGTGCTGTGCGTTGGTCGTGAGTGCAGCCTGGCGAGCTGCGTCGAGCGCGTGCGCTGACAAGGCGCAAGAGACCTGCTCGCCGATTTCGTGGTCGATGGCGCCGGATCCGAATGCGAAAGCGAAGCAGCGCCGGGTGCCCTTCTCGGCGCCAGCCTCGGCCGAATCCACCCGGAGCAAAGGGGCCGCGGTCCGCGAGCAGGATCGCGCCGCTGTTCACCTCAGCAGCAGATTTCTGGTAGATTTGCTGCCGATGGTGCAACGCAGCCTCGAGGCCCCGGACAGCTCCTTCTTCCTCCTCGGCCCGCGCGGCACCGGGAAGACGACCTGGATCGGCCAGCGCTTCCCGAAGGCCGCCGTCTACGACTTGCTGCGGGCGGACGAACACCTGCGCCTCTCGCGCGACCCGTCCGCGCTCGGCCGTGAATGCGCCGCGCTCCCCGAGAAGAGCTGGATCGTGCTGGACGAGGTGCAGCGCGTCCCCGCACTCCTCGACGAGGTCCAGCACCTGATGACGAGCCGGCGCCAGCGCTTCGTCCTCTCCGGCTCGAGCGCGCGCAAGCTGCGGCGCGGCGGGGCGAACCTGCTCGCGGGCCGGGCGGAGATCAAGACCCTGTTCCCGTTCACGCTGTCGGAGCTCTCCTTCGAGCGCGACCTCGGAGCGACGCTCGAGCACGGGCTCCTGCCGCTCGCGGTCGCCAGCGCGCGACCGCGCGCGTTCCTCAAGGCCTACGTCGAGACGTATCTGCGCGAGGAGGTGCAGGCCGAGGCGCTGGTGCGCCAGATCGGGAGCTTCGCCCGATTCCTCGAGGTGGCCGCGCGCGTCAACGCGCAGGTCGTCAACGTTTCCGGCATCGCGCGCGACGCGGCCGTCGCGCGGCCGACCGTGCAGGACTACTTCCAGATCCTGGTCGACACGTTGATCGGCACGTGGCTCCCCGCCTGGCGCCCGAAGAAGGGCGTCAAGCAGGTCCTGCACCCCAAGTTCTACCTCTTCGATTGCGGCGTCGCGCGGCACCTCGCGGGCTACGGACACCTGCCGGTGCACCCCGAGGAACGCGGCTTCCTGTTCGAGACGCTGGTCCTGCACGAGCTGCGCGCGCACCTGCACTATCAGGGGCTCGACGCGCCGGTGTTCTTCTGGCGCACGCACGATGGAGCGGAGGTCGACTTCGTGATCGAGACGGAGCGCGGCCTCGTGGCGGTCGAAGCCAAGTCCGCGGAGCGCTGGGACGCGCGCTCCGGCGCGGGGATCGCCCGCTTGCGCGCCGAGCACGGTCCGCTGCGCGCGGCCTTCGGCGTCTACTGCGGCACGCGCGCGCTGAAGGACGGAGACTTGCGCGTCCTCCCATGGAAGACCTTCCTGAAGGAGCTCGGAGAGGGCACCATCGTGGGCTGAGGTGCCCCGGCTGCTCCGGACGCCGCGGCCGGCGTGCTCGATGCGCTTCGACTAGTCCTCCCGCTGCCACACCTTCACCTCGCGCTCGAGGTCGATCCCTGTCTTCTGCGCGACGAGGTCGTGCACATCCTCGATCAGCGTCAGCACGTCGACCGCCGTCGCGTGTCCGCGGTTCACGATGAAGTTGCCGTGCTTCGGTGAAACGATCGCGTCGCCGCGCTCGCGACCGAGTCCGCCGCACTCGTCGACGAGTCGGCCTGCCGAACGGCCGCTGCTCTTCTCTTTGTCCGGATTCTTGAACACGCAGCCCGCCGACCATTCCGTAACCGGCTGCACGCGGTTCTTCTCCAGTAGATATTGCCGGCCGCGCTCGGTCACTTCGCCGATCGTGTCGAGCTGAAAACGCAGCAGCGCACTCGCGACGACGAGACCTTCCAGCGCACCGTTGCGGTAGCGCGGCTGACACTGGCTCCGGTCGAGCTCGAGCAACTGTCCCTGCTCGTCGACGACGAGCAAGCGCTCGACGACGTCCCACATCTCGCCGTAACGACCGCCGGCGTTCATCGCGACGCCACCGCCGACATTGCCCGGCACGCCGGCAAGACACTCGACACCTTTCCAACCCATCGCGGCAGCCGAGCGCACGAGCTTCGGCAATGTGACGCCGGCCCACGCGACGAACGCGAGTCCCGCTTCGCGCGGCTGCGGCGTCAAGCGAGCGGTCATCGCGTCGCCTTCGCGCAGGCTCTCCGTCGGCCCCGCCCCGTCGTTCGGCCGGAAGAACTTCGCCATGCGATCGGTCGTGATCACGACGCCCGGCAAGACGCCGTCGTCGACGATCAAGTTCGCGCCTCCTCCGAGGATGCGCGGCACGAAGCCCTCCTCGCGCGCCGCGACGATCGACGCGGCGAGCTCTTGCGGTGACGCCGGCTCGAGCAGCCATTCGACTGCTCCGCCGACGCGCATCGTCGTCCTAACGGACAGGTCCGCGAGCGCCCGGGCTGCGCAGGGCCAGCTTTTCAAGGAGCTCATCTTTGTAGAGGTCGATGTCACCGGCGCCCAGGATCAACGTCGCGCTGCCGCCAGGCAAGCGTTCGCAGAGTTTCTTCACGCTTGATGACGGAGAGCCGCCGTACTCCGCGTCGAGCCCGGCCTTCTTCAGACGCACGACGAGCTCCTCGGATCCCGCACCGCGCGTGTCGATGTGCACGCGCGCACCGTACACGTCGGCGACGACCACGCGGTCCGCCGCGCGCAAGCTCTCGACGAAATCGTCCATGAAGCGCGCGGTGCGGCTGTGCTGGTGCGGTTGGAAGAGCACGTGCAGCGGCTTGCCGGGCATCGATCGTCGCGCGGCTTGGAGCGTCGCGCGCACCTCGGTCGGATGGTGCGCGTAGTCGTGCACGACCTCGACGCCGGCGACGGTCCCCCACGGCTCGAAGCGGCGCGCGGCGCCTTTGTACCGATGGAGCGTCCGCACCGCAGGCGCCGACGCGGTCTCGACGTCGACGTGCCAGTTGCGCGCCACGAGGCCGAGGCCCAGCGCGAGTGCGAGCGCCGCGTTGTCGACATTGAACGAGCCGGGTACGGCGAGTGAAACCTCGGGTGTCTTCCAACCGGGTCCGCGCAGTCGGAACCGGAAGAAGCCGTGGTTGTCGCCGGTGAGCTCGACGTCGATCTCGCGACCGAGCTTCCATACCGGACACGGGCTCGCGGCCAAGATGCGCTCGGGAACTTCGCGGCCGACGACGAGCAAGCCGTCGGGATGGATTCGATCGACGAACCGCGCGAACGCTTCCTCGATCGCGTCGAGGCTCTGGTAGTAGTCGAGGTGATCGGGCTCGACGTTCGTGACGATCGCACCTTCGGGCGCGAGTTGCAGGAACGAGCGGTCGTACTCGCACGCTTCGGCCGCGAACCAACCACCGTCGGCGTTCGGGACCGCGTTGGCGTTCACCGTGCGACAGGTTCCGCCGATCAACGCTCCGGGTGCAGGCGCGCCGCGGCCGGCAGCCTCCGCGATTCCGCGCAGCACGTGGAAGAGCATCCACGAACTCGTCGTCTTGCCGTGCGTGCCGGCGACCGCGAGCGTGCGCCGCGCGGGCGCGACGTGCGCCAAGAGCTCGCTGTACTTGAGGACTCGGATGCCGCGCGCTCGTGCCTCGACGACTTGCGGATCCTCGTTCGCGACCGCGGCCGAACGCGCGACGAGCTCGGCGTCGCGCGGAAGCGCTTCCGTCGCGCTCGTGCCGAGCTGGATCGAGAGACCCAAACCGCGCAGGTGCTGCACGAACCGCGAATCGGCGCGGTCGTGTCCCGTGACGATGTGGCCGCGCGCCGCGAGGATCGTCGCCGCTCCCGAGAGTCCGGCGCCGCCTGCGCCGAGGAGATGCACGCGCCGCGGGATGCCCGGAACGAGCGACGTGGCGGAAGACTTGTCGTGCGAAGGGTGAGCGTTCATCGACCGAGCGTACGAGAGCGTTGTGCTGGGAAACAGGTTTCGAGTCAACGGTGGCCTTCCAAGGAATCGAACGGGGGGATCGAGCGAAGTGCGGGGTGTGGTGGTGAAAGTGAGGGACGGATGAGCTCGTAGGACAGATCGCGCGTGTGTGTCGTCAAGTCCGCGCGATCGCAGCCAGCTCGCCGTAGAGGCGCGCGGCCGCATCCAACGGCACGGCGGCGCGCATCGCGTCGCTCATGCGTTCGCGCTCCGCGCGGCCGGTATCACTCGCGAGCTCCGCGAGCTCCTGCCGCACCGTCGTGCCGAGGCGCGACTCGGGCACGATTCGCACGCCGGAGCCGAGCTCGTGCGCGTTGCGTTCTTGGTGACGATCCGCGTGGTGCGGGTACGGAACGACGATCGCGGGACGGCGCAGCGCGGCGATCTCTGCCAGAGTCGATGCGCCGCCGCGGGAGAGGACGAGCGTCGCCGCCCGCAGCGCCGGCGCGACGGGGTCGAGGTACTCGAGTGCGCGGTAGCCGCTGAACGGCGCGGCCGCTTCACCGAGTTTTCCAGGTCCCGTCTGGTGCAACACTTGGACACCGCCCGCGACGAGCGCAGGAGCGTGCGTGCTGACGAAGCGATTCAGTGCGCTCGATCCTTGGCTGCCGCCGAGCACTAGGAGCAGCGCGCGATCCGGATCGAAGCCGAGGTCCGCGCGTGCGCTGAGTGACGCGCCGCGATCCTCCTCGGTCGACAAGTTTTCGGTGAACGCGGGCGCGAGCGGTGGGCCGATCCAGCGATGAACTTCCGCGCGGTGCGGATCGCCGCCCGCGACGGCGCGCTTCCACGTCGACGGCCACGCGTGCAACACGCGCGTCGCGTAGCGCGCGAGCCAGCGCGTCGCGCTGCCCGGCTCGGCGTTGATCTCGAGCAGCGCCACCGGAATCCCGAGCGATCGCGCCGCGATGACGCTCGGGAGCGACGTGAAGCCGCCCAGGCCGAGCAGCACTTGCGAACCGTGACGGCGGAGCGCGCGCCGTGCGCGCAAGATCGCTGGCGGTGTGCGCAGCGCGAGCACACTCCGCGACGGCGCTCCACCGCCTTCGGGCTCCAAGGGCAACGACACGCGCTCGAACCGCGCATCGCGGCCGTCCATGCACGTCCCGCTCATCACGCGGTCTTCCACGGCGCGTCCGCTCGTGAACCACAGCACGTCGTCGAGCGCGCGCGGCAAACGTGCGCCGCCCGCGCCCCCCGCGCCCTCGGACCGCGCGTGCGCGAGCAGATGCAGACCCGGCAGGATGTGTCCGCCCGTGCCTCCGCCCGCGAGCGCTAGGCGCAAACCCGCGCTCGCTCCCGGCCGCGCGTCGAAGCTCGCAGTCTCGCGCGGCGCGGGATCAAACGCGTCTTCGATGCTAGGGCGAACCCGGGACGAACCAGCCCGCGTGTTCTGCGTCCGAGTCGAAATCATGCCCGCTCTCCGACAGGTACGGATTCGAAGTCGAGAAAGCCGCGGTCTCTGCAGTGAGATCCTGCAGTCCGAGCACGAAGAATCCCGCGTTCACGACGGGTCTCTGGACAGCCGCGATCCGTGCGCCTGATCCGCGGGGTTCGTCCGCGCGGATCGATGCACGGTCCGATGCGTACGCGGTGGCGGAAATCGGAGCGTGGGCCGCGTACGGCCCCGCGAGGTCCTCGAGCACGAGGAGCCCCACCTGCGGTGCTTGGAGTGCCACGAGCAAGAGGCACCCCAGGCACAGCTTCCAACGCAAGCTCTCGCTCATCGGACGCGCGGCTTCTCGCTGGTCGAGCGGGACGGCAACGCGGTCGCGACGAGCGCGCGGTTCTCACCCGCCGGCATCTTGAGCGACTTGCCGACGAGGAGCCGGTTGGGATCGAGGCCGGGGTTGAGCGCGACGATTTCCTTCCAACGTTGGCCGTTGCCGAGCACGCGCTCCGCGATCCGCGTCAAGCTGTCGCCACCCTTGACGATGTACGTGCCGCCGCTCGGCTTTGAGGTCGCCTTCGCAGGCGACTTCACCGGCGCGCTCGCGCCCGCCTTCGACTTCGGAGTGCTCGTTTCGCCTTTCGCGTCACCCGGAAGGTTGAGCTTCATGCCGACGCGCAAGCTCTTCGGATTGACGCCGCCGTTCAAGGCTTGGATTTCCGTCCAACGTTGCTCGCTGCCGAGCTTCGCGCGCGCGATGCGCGCCAAGCTGTCACCCTTTTGAACGACGTACGTCGACGTCGCGCTCGAGGCGACGGACGGCTGCGACGCCGGCTTTTGTGCGACGCGCGACGTCGAGGCGGCTTGGTTCGAAGCGCCTTGATTCGAGTACGGTGTCGTGAATTGCTCTTCCGCGACACCGCTGATCGGATCGGCGTGCATCACGGACTCGAACGGCTGCGCGGAATTCGGCGCGAGCGAGAGGCCGGCGGGCGGCGTGCTCGTCCCGGCCGTAGTCGTCAGCGCGGCGAGCGGATCGGCGGGCAGTTGCTCGAACGGCAGCGTGTTCGCGGTCGCGTCGCTCGCAGGCGGCGGCGTCGCCGTCAGCGGCAGCGGATTCTGCAGCGCGTGTTCCGCCGCGGTCGACGGCGGCAGCATGCTCGAACCGGGTTCGACGGCCGCCGTCTTCTTCGCGTCGCCCCGTCCCATGAGTTTCGACCAGAAACCGGGCGACTTGTTGTCGCCCCAAAAGGACACGGCCACGATCGTGACGAGCAAGAAGACGAGTGCGATGACTCCGTAGCGTTCGATCTGTTGCATGGGGGGAGATTCCAGATTGCGGTTCAAGTGAATTGGGATCCGAAGCCGTGGCTCCGGGCGAATGGTTGAAAACGGGGAAGCTCGACGCGGCGCGGGAGCACGACGTCGAGTTGAACGAGGAGTCGAGCGGCGGTCACGAGGAGACCTCGTCCTTCGACACGGGCCCGCGGTGCGACCGCGCCGCGCCGAGCGCGAGGCCGATCGCGAGC
>JANLUN010000497.1:0-3126 GCA_031363505.1 Planctomycetota bacterium
GTGTCGCACCGCGTGCTCTCGCTCGCTGCCGGCACGAACGGGGACAAGTTCTATCTGCCCGCGCGCGATCTCGAGCAGATCCGTGTCGTCGACGTGCTCGACGCGACGCGGCGCACACCTCCGGACCAGCGCGCGCGCACCGCTCCGAACCCCGATCCAGAGGTGCAGGGCGTCATCAACGGCCTCGACCAGGCCGCGCGCGAGTCGACGCACAACGGCACGCTCAAGGACCTCGCGCAGCAGTCGATCGACGCGCGCGCCTGAAGTGCGCCCGTCAGCGCGTGCCGCTTCCGTTGCGCGGCAAGCGCTCGTCAAGTTCCGCGACGGAATAGACCATCGCGGCGATCCACGCCGCACCGAGCTCCAGCTCGCGCGGGTGCACCGCGTCGAGCGTGTCGCGTTCGCAATGGTGGTAGTCGAAGTACCGCTGCCCATCCGGCAGGTACTCCATCACGATCACGCCTTCGCGCTCGAGCGGGCTGATGTCGGCACCGCCGCCGCCTTGCACGAGCGTCGCCGTTCCGCCGGCATGCAGCAGGTCCGTGATGCCGCGCAAGATCTCGAACGCGCGCGGGTTGGCGTTCGTCGCGAAGCCGCGCGGCGCAAAGCCGCCGCGGTCGGATTCGATGGCGAGCACGTGGCGTTCGACCTCGGCCTTATGCACGTCGCGGTATGCACGTCCGCCGCGCAGGCCGTTCTCCTCGTTCATGAAGAGCACGGCGCGCAGCGTGCGCTTCGGACGCAGGCCGAGTGCGCGTACGAGTCGCAGCGCCTCGATCGCTTGCACGCAGCCCGCGCCGTCGTCGTGCGCGCCTTGACCGACGTCCCATGCGTCGAGGTGTCCGCCGACGAGCACGATCTCGTCGGGCAGGCTCGCGCCGCGGATCTCGCCGATCACGTTGTGAGAGGTGACCTCGGCGCGTGTCTCGCAATCGAGCGCGAGCGCGAGGCGCACTGGTGGCCCTTGCTTCACGAGAGCCGACAATCGATCGGCGCCCGCCGTGCTGATCGCCGCCGCGGGGATCTTCGTGACGCCTTCGGCGTAGCGCATCGCGCCCGTGTGGGGGAAGTCGTCGCTCCGCGTCGTCATCGAACGCACGAGCGCCGCGACCGCACCGACCTTCGCGGCTTCGATCGCGCCCTCGACGCGCTGGTTCACCGCTCCGCCGTAGGCTTCGAACGTGTCGACGTGGCTCGCGTCCATCCGTCGATTGAAGAGCACGATGCGCCCTTTGGCCGCGCCCTCGAGCGCGCGCAGCTCCTCGAAGCTCTCGACGACGACGAGGTCGCCCTCCACTCCAGCGGGGGGCGTTCCGACGCTACCGCCGAGCGCGAGCACGGGCAGCTTCACCGTGCGCGACTCGGACGGCGCGACGAGCGAAAGCTCCGAACGCGTTCCTCGCACCCACTGCGGCACGAGGCACTCCTCGAGGCGCACGTTCTCGAGCCCGTCGCGTTCCATCTGCGCGCGTCCCCATTCCACTGCGACGGTCGCGCCGGGCGATCCCGAGAGGCGCATGGGCGCGACGCGGCACAAGTCGGCGAGCTTCGAGTACGCCTGTCCGCGTGCGAGCGCTTCCGACACGAGCGCCTCGACGATCTCCGCGCGCGAGCGGCTCGGCGTGGGAGTGTCCTGCGCGGTCGCGGGCGATTGCAGCGCGGCGCACGCGACGAGCGACGCGAAGACTCCGAGAGCTCGTGTGACGAGCGCATCATCGATCGTGTCCATGCGGCACGTCAGGCGAACACGCGGCGCATGCGCCCGCAAGTCCAGAGGCTGTAAACCGCAGGGCGGCGCACGATCACTCGGCGCGCAGGAAGATCTCGACGGGCCGCACGACCGCCGGCTGGACCTCGACCACGGATTCCGCGGCGCGGAACCCGCTCGCTTCGACGCGCAGCGTGTAGATACCGGGTTCAAGGAGTCGATCCGCGAGCGCGCTCGCGCCCGGCGCGAGTCGGGCTTGGAGCCGCAGCCCGCCGCCCGGTTCGAGCGGCGGCTCGATGAACTGTAGGGTCATGCGACTCTGGCCATCGCTCGTGACGAGCTCCGCGCGCGCGCCGTTTTCTTGGAGCCACGCGTCGTACGCGGTGTCCGGATTCGCGGCGGTGCGCAGATCCGGGGGACCGAAGCTCCGCGGCGCGGGTCCGTCGACCGAGAGCGTGATGCGCAGTCGTCCGCCGGCGCGCGCCGAGAGCGAGAGTTCGCGATCGCGTCCGCTGTCGATCTCGATCGGATCCGGTGATCGCACGGGGAAGTGCATCGTCGGCGGATCGAGGCTGGGCTCGAAGCCGACCTCGACTCCGTAGCGTCCGGGAGTGATCGGCGGGAGCCAGCCGTTCTCGTCGGGGCGTAGCGTGCCGAGCTCGGCGAGCGGCTGGCCGCTGAGCGGTGACAGCAGCGCGACGCGCAGATGGCTCAAGCTCTCGCCGCGCGCGCCGCTGACGACGACGCGCAGCCGTCCTTGTGCGCGCGCCGGCTCGAGCACGAGCGTGCGCTCGAGCTCGAATTCGCCGGGCGCGAGGATCACGAGCTCCTCCGCCTGGCGGCTGCCGCTCGCGCGCGCGGTGAGCGCGTACGTTTGATCGGGCCTCACTTCGAACGTGGCGAGCGCGTCGCGACCTTCGGCGGTCGAGTGCGCCGCGGCGCCGGTTTCGAGCGTGCCGTCGGAGCTCGGCTCGACCTCGGTGCACGTGACGACCGCGCCCTCGAGCGCAGCGCCGCTCTGCGACTTCACGCGGACGCGCAGTCGGTACGCATCGAGCACGAGCCGGATCGATTCCGCCGGCGCGGTGTACACGGAGGCGCGCGGCTCGAGCGCGAAGTGCATCTCCGCGGATCGGAGCGCGTATCCGGATTCGCGCAGTCCCTGCACGCGAAACTCGCCGCGCGCGTCGGTGACCGCGGACGACGAGACGAGCCCGTCGCCGCCCTCGAGCTGTGCGGCGTTGCTCGCCGCGAGCGCGAGCGCATTGGGATCCTGCGCGAGCGAGTCGGGCACCGCCCAAACTTCCAAGTCGCGGACGGGGGAGCCGTCGGGATAGCGGACCGTGCCGGCGAGAGTTCCCGCGCCGACGAGCGCGACGTCGCCGAGCTTGCGGTCCTCTTCCGCGGCGAGCTCGAGC
>JANLUN010000506.1:0-2137 GCA_031363505.1 Planctomycetota bacterium
GCTCGAGCTCCATGTCGTCGAGCCACTGACGGACCGTCATGGACGTCGGGCACGGGTCGCGGGCCAGCCTAGGAGCGGGTCACGTTTCTTGTTCTTTCGGGGGGTCTCCGAAGACGGCGATCTCTAACCCAGACGAGTATGTGCAAGGTCTGCACATACTGCGGCGGATCGTGTTCGAGCTCATCGCCGACTGATTGCCGCGTCCCGCGCGCGGGGCCCTCCGAGAAGTCTCTCTCGATTCCGTGTGCAACCGCTCACGCATTGCTTCGTCGTCCTTCGGAGCGAGGCGGTATCGATGGGCGTCTCTACACTCGAAGTCACGGTGTTCGATCGCGTGCCGTTCTCCGCGGATGGGGGACAGCTCGTCGAGGCGGTTGCGGGAGCACCCGAGCAGCAGACGCGTTGCTCCCTGGCAGGGTTCGTAAATCTCGCGCCAGTGCGCGCGATTCCGCGCCCACATCGACCGCGGCTGCTCGGTCAAGTCCGTCGACGAGAGCACCCAGTCGCGCAGACGCGAGTCACCCGCGGTTCCGCCCGTCGGCGCGGACGGCGGCCAGGGTTTCAATCGGCCGAGCCCTAACTCTGCAATCAGCCGAAGCGCACCTTCACGATCGGCCGACGTGCCCCTGGACCACCTCTATCCCCGATTCGCCGAGGCGAACGTGCTCGAAGCGCCCGCCGACACGCCCGTCGTCCTCATCCACGGTCCGCGCCAGTGCGGGAAGACCACGTTGGCGCACGTCGCCGGCCGCAAGCGCGGATCCGCCGGAACCCGGCGCAACTTGATGTAACTAGAACAGCCACAACGGCGCTTGTCAGAAGCGAGTTACGTTTCATTATTGACAACGCAGCTTGTGTGCAGTGGACTTCTGTCACCCGTGCAACCGTTTGTCCCCCAACCCCTTCCGCCGAAGGACCTCGACTGGGCCGGCCTGATCCCGGAGATCAGCGCGGCCAACCGCTCGCTCGCGCGATACGCGGGCATCCTCGAAGCGATCCCCGGCCCGGAAGCGTTGCTGTCGCCGATCACGTATCAGGAGGCGGTGCTCTCCTCGAAGATCGAGGGTACTCAGGCAACGCTCAGCGACGTGCTCAAGTACGAAGCCGGCGAAAGGCCGAGCCAGTCAGCGCGCACGGAGGACATTCAAGAAGTCTTGAACTACCGCGCAGCGCTCCGCGCGGCCGAGACCGAGCTACCCAAGCGTGGCTTCTCGCTGCACACGCTGCGCACGCTGCACAGCATCCTGATGGGGCATGCGCGCGGCTCGGAGAAGACGCCGGGCAAGTTTCGCACGATTCAGAATTGGATCGGAAAGGAGGGCTCTCCGATCGCAGAGGCGGCGTTTGTGCCACCGTCTCCAGTTGGCCTTATCGATCACCTCGAGCGATGGCAGGTCTACTACACGTCGCAGGATCGCGATCCGCTCGTGCAGCTGGCGATCGTGCATGCACAGTTCGAGATCGTTCACCCATTCACCGACGGTAATGGACGGCTTGGCCGCATCCTGATTCCGGTCTTTCTATTCGAGAAGGGAATCCTGCCGAGGCCAATGTTCTACATGTCGGCGTGGCTCGAAGCTCGACGCGAAGAGTACATCGCTAGGCTGCGTGCGCTCGGACGAGCACCGAAGGCGTGGAATGAGTGGTGCGAGTTCTTTCTCCGCGGAATAGACGCGCAAGCGGCGCAGAACGGAAGCACCGCGCGCGCGATCCTCGCCATGTATGAAAGCCACAAACGGCGCGTGATGGACCTCACCAAGTCTCAGTACGCGGTCCCGCTCGTCGACGAGCTATTCAGGCAGCCGATCTTTCAAGCTTCGCACCTAAACTTTGGGGGTCACGCACCGTCGCAGCCGATGGTGTCGCTTCTGCTTCGGGCGCTCACAAAGGAACGGATCATCCGCGTCGTTCGCAAGGGATCGGGACGTCGCGCTGCAATCTACGCATTTGCGGAACTCCTCAACCTTTGCGAAGGCAAGAAGGTGTTCTAGCCGATCACATACTGCGGCGGGTCGGCCAGTGCTGATCGGCGGCTTCGCTCATGTACCACGCGCGAGCACCCGTGTCCTCCACGCCCAGGAGCAGCCGGTAGTGAGACCAGGAGAGTTCCGGGCGTAGAACTGCGGGCGCGTCCGTG
>JANLUN010000577.1:0-2057 GCA_031363505.1 Planctomycetota bacterium
TTGTCGGGCACGGGGGTGATCGACGTCAGGTCGCCGCCGCCCCGGTCTTCCGCGAGGGCCGGACGCACGAATCGGTCGATCTCCTCGATCGAGAGCGGCGGAGGGAGCCCGATGCGCGGCGCCGGAAGCGGACTCGCCGACGGGTTCGGCGTGGCTGCTGGACCCGAGCGGATGGGCTCCGGGGCGTCGCGGGGGTCTGTGGCGCGGGTCGGCACGAGGGGAACGTCGCGAGTCTACGCTTCCGGTCCGAAGCCCTCTAGGCGGACATCGTCCGCGCACCACGCGGCCGCGTCAGCCGAGGCGCGAACGCGAGCCCTCCGCTCGTGTCGTGAGTCATGGCCCTAGCGCCGCGCCTCCGTTCGCTCGATCCACGCGCGGACGCGATCGACCGTGCCCTCGCCGATGCTGGGGATCGCGTCCAGATCGCCGACGTCGAGCCGTCCCCGCTCCCAGCCCTCCCGCGCGATCGCGAGCGCGCGCGCTTCGCCGATACCCGGCAGCGTTCGCAGATCGCGCGGGCTGAGTCGAGCGAGGTTGACGGGAGCATGACTCGGAGGCTCCCGCGCCGGGATCCGCGACTCGATCGCGCTCGCCTCCCCGACGATCGACGGCGGGGACACGCGCACCGAAGCCACGAGCCAGCCCGCGAGGAGCCATACCCACGCGCCGCCGCCGGTCGACACCGGACCGATCTGATCGCGAGTCACGTCCAGGCGGACGCTCGCCGGACGATTCGGTTGCAGGTTGGGTCGACGGCGGCGCTCAGACGAGTCCGGGCGTGTAGCCCGCGCTCCGCAGCAGCGACCGCCCGACCCCCTTCGCGTGCACGCGCGTAAGCTCCTCGAGGAGCGTCCCTCCGAGGCGGTGCATCGCAACGGAGAACGGGGACGATGGCTCGCTCTCGATCACGGGCGCGCGCTCGTTGACGCTGCGCACCACCGCGCGGTCGTCCGGCAGCGTCCCGACGTAACGCGGCTCGCGTCCGAGGAACTTGCGCGCCACGGAACGCATGCGATCGGCGACGTGCTCGCCTTCTTCCTCGCTCGTCGCACGGTTGACGACGAAGAGCGGCGTCGAGTCGGGCTTGCGCTGCAGCAGCACCTTAAGGAAGGCATACGCATCGGTGAGCGCCGTCACGTCCGGCGTGGTGACGATCAGGACGACGTCGCTCGCGGCGGCGAACGCGACCGTTTGCGTCGAGATTCCGGCCGCCGAATCGACGAGCAGGTACTTGTACTCCTGCTCCACGCTCTCGAGCCCACACGCGACGAGGTGCATCTCGTACGACGAGAGCCCAGCCATTCGCGAGACGCCGGAACCGGCCGCGAGGAGATCGAGCGCCGCGCGACACGGCACGCGAATGTCGCGCACGGCGCACCGCCCCTCGACCACGTCGACGAACGAGTGCTCGGGCGCGACGTCCTGAAGGATGTGCGCGTTGCCGACGCCCATGTCAGCATCGACGAGAAGCGTTCGGCCGCCGTGCGCGAGCAGGTTCGCGAGCGATGCGCTCACGACGGACTTGCCTGTTCCGCCTTTGCCGCTCGCAACGCACACGCTGCTCGCGCGTGGAGCGGCGACCGTTTCTGGCTCCGCGCCGACGACGGTTTCGCCCGCGGCGTGTGGACCGTCCACATGCCGGCCGGCGATGTTCAGCATCCGCCGAGCCTGACTCCAGTTCATGGCACGAGATCGCTCTCGGGACACGACACGCCGTCGGCTGGTTTTCCAACCGGCAACGCGCTGTCGCGTCCGGCGCCGTCTGTACTAGGCGGCCCGCATACCCTGCACATCGGGCGGCGGCATTCCAAGGGGCTCGATCGGGAGAAATCCCGAACGGCCGAGTCTCGCCGTCTCCCGATGAACGGGGGGGACCGGTGGACGGGCGCGCTACGGATCGCGGAAGGCGGCGATCTCGTCGGGAGTCAGGAGCTGCGTGTGCGCCCGCTCCAACCCGACCGCAGGCTTCTCGGGCAGCCCGCGACTGGCGCGGATCACGCGATCGAGGAGCTCGCCGACATCGCGCTGGTCCCGCATCGGGATCGGCTCGGGCGCGG
>JANLUN010000606.1:0-2998 GCA_031363505.1 Planctomycetota bacterium
GAAGTCGGATCTCGGCATCACGCCGCAGAATGACGGCAAGGTGCTGCGCCTCACGATGCCGATGCTGTCGGGCGAGCAGCGCAAGAAGTACGCCTCGAAGGTGAAGGAGATCTGCGAGGAAAGCCGGATCGTCATGCGCAACACGCGGCGCGACATGAACAAGCACGCGGACGCGATCGCGAAGTCGGGCGAGCTCACCGAGGACGAGAACAAGAAGCTGCACGACGAGATCCAGAAGATGCTGAAGGACTACGAGGACAAGCTGAACCAGCTCCAAGACAAGAAGACGGCCGAGATCATGGAGGTCTGACGAGCTACGCAGCGTCGCCTTGCGCCCGCCGACGCTGCCCCTTGTCACGTTTTGCCGTTTCGCTATCCTTTCGCGCCCGCCGGACGTAGTGGGGCGCGTAGCTCTGTCGGCAGAGCAACTGGCTTTTAACCAGTAGGTCCAAGGTTCGATTCCTTGCGCGCTCACCAACCTTGGCGTACGAGTCGACGCGCGCCATAATCCCCGCGCTTGAAAATCAGTGTGGCCGCGTAGCTCAGTTGGTAGAGCAGGTGACTCTTAATCATCAGGTCGAAGGTTCGAGCCCTTCCGCGGTCACCATCACTGATCCCGTCTCCCGCGTGCGTGGCTAGCGGCGAGCAACGCGTGACAGTGCGATCTGCAGCGGGTTCCTCCTCGCGCTCGCCGGAGCGCATCCCCATCGAAGCTCAGTCTCATCCGCTTCCCGGCAGCGTGCCGCGTGCCGTGTTGCGCGTGTACCTGCTGGCGCTGTCGGTCACGACGCCGGGCCGGCTGGCGCTCTTCTGCTGGCTGCACGGACGCCTCGGGGACATTCCCGTGCACGAACGGCTGCTCGCCTTCGTTCACGGACTCCGCATGGACACGATCGCGCTCAGCTACTTGCTGATCGTGCCGTCGCTCGTGCTGTGCCTTGCTCCGAGCGCGTCGGCTCGCGTCGCCGCGCGCGGCTTGCGCGTCTACGTGCTGCTCGCGCTCCTCGTGTTGGTCTTCCTTGAGATCGCGACCTTCCCATTTTTCGCCGAGTACGACGTGCGCCCGAACATCCTGTTCGTGGCCTACCTCGAGTATCCGCGCGAAGTGGCGTCGATGCTGTGGAAGGAACAGAAGCTCGGCCTGGCGCTGCAACTCGTGGCGATCGCGGCGATCGTCGTGCTGTTCCAGCGGCGGCGCGTCTTCGCGAGTTTCGAGACCTTGCTCGCGCGCCCGTGGCCGGGCCGCGCGCGTTGGTTCTTGCCTATGGCGTGCGTGGTGTTCCTCGGCATCCGCTCGTCGTTCGGCCATCGGCCCGCGAACTTGTCCGACGCGGCGTACTCGAACAATCGCGTGGCGGGGGAGATCGCGAAGAACTCGCTGTTCAGCGTCGCGTACGAGGCGTACCGCGGGCGCAACGACGGCCAGCGCTTGGCGCGTCAGTACGGATCGATCTCGATGGCCGACGCGTACGGACGCGTCGACGCGATGCTCCTGACCACAAAGGACGACGAGCATCCGTTCTTGCGCACGGTGGCTCCGCGCGTGCCCGTGACGCCGCCGCGCAACCTCGTCGTCGTGATCCAGGAGAGCATGGGCGCGCAATTCGTCGGCCACCTCGGCGATTCACGCGGCTTGACGCCGTGCATCGACCGCTTGGCGAACGAGGGGCTGACGTTCCTGCAGCTCTATGCGAATGGAACGCGCAGTATCCGCGGATTGGCGGCGATGAGCGCGGGCTTCCAGCCGCTGCTCGGGGACGGTGTGCTCAAGCGTCCCAAGTCGCAGTCCGGTTTCTTCTCTTTGGCTTCGTTGCTCGAGCCGCACGGCTATCAGACGAGCTTCATCTACGGCGGCGAAGCGCGCTTCGACAACATGCGCGGCTGGTACCTCGGCAACGGCTTCGATCGCGTGATCGAGGAGCGCGACTACGCGAAGCCGGCGTTCCGCAGCACGTGGGGTGTCAGCGACGAGGATCTGCTCCACCGGGCCAACGAGCTCTACCGCGAGCAACACGCGGAGGGCCGTCCCTTCGCGTCCGTTGTGTTCACGTCGTCGAATCACAATCCGTTCGAGTTGCCCGAAGGGCGCATCGAGTGGGCACCGGGCGTCGAACGCGCCTCGGTCGTGAACGCGATCAAGTACGCCGACTACGCCGTGGGGCAGTTCTTCGACGCCGCGCGCGCGGAGCCCTACTTCGCGAACACGGTCTTCGTGATCGTCGCGGACCACAACGTCCGCGTCGTCGGCGACGACGTGATCCCGGTGCACGGTTTTCACATCCCCGGTTTGATCTTGGGCCCGGGCATCGAACCGAGGAAGCATGCGGGTCTGACGTCACAGCCCGACCTCCTCGCCACCGCGCTGGGCGAGCTGGGGCTCGAGCTGCGCTACCCGATCCTCGGCAACTCGATCTTCCGCGAGGAGCGCCGGCCGTTCGTGATGATGCAGTTCAACGACACGTACGGCTTTCGGCGCGACAACAAGGTCGCGGTCCTGCGGGCGAATCTGCCCGTGGAAACGTTCGACGTGGTCGACAGCCGATTGCACCCCGCGCCTCACGATCCCGAGCTCGAGCTCGACGGGCTGTCGTGGCTCTACGTCACCGAGGATCTGTACGAGCGGAAGCTGTACCGCTGACGACGCGCCGGTTGGCGGCGACTACTGCCCAGCGCGCTTCTCGAGCTTCGCCCACGTGTCGCGCAGCGTCACCGTGCGGTTGAACACCGGGGCCTTCGGCCGCGAGTCGACCACATCGGCGATGAAATAGCCGACACGCTCGAACTGGAAGTGCTGACCAGCGCGCGCATCGGCGAGCGACGGTTCGAGCTTCGCGTGCGGCACGATGCGAACCGACTCCGGGTTCAGATTGCGCTTCCAGTCCGTTCCCTCCGGCACGTCGTCGGGGAACTCGGCCGAGAAGAGGTGGTCGTAGAGGCGCACGGGAGCTTCGAGCGCGTGCTCGGCGCTGACCCAGTGAATGATGCCCTTCACCTTGCG
>JANLUN010000614.1:0-1731 GCA_031363505.1 Planctomycetota bacterium
CCGCGCCCCGCCCCCTAGCCCGCGCGCGGCGGGGGGGCGAGCGCGGGGGTTCGGGTTCGCCCCCCCGCTGGGCGGCGGGCACCCCCGGCCGTCCCGCTCCCCTTCCGGCGCCCCGACGACTCGGCCCCGCTCGACGGAACGTCGAGCGCTGACTTTGTGATGTACAGAGAGCACCGAGAGCGCCTCCTTGAAGTTCTGGCGAGCGCGCGCGCGGCGGCGGTCGTCGCGACGAGCGAGCACAAGATCCGCAATCACGATTGCGAGTACCGCTTTCGTCCCGACAGCGACTTCTGGTACCTGACGGGATTCGCCGAGCCCGAGTCGGTGCTCGTGCTCCTGCCCGGCACGGGCGCGGATGCGCCGCGCAACGGCCGCACGAACAGCGGGCGGCGCAGCGTGCTGTATCTGCGCGATCGCGATCGCGACCGCGAGATCTGGACGGGGCGTCGATTGGGAGTCGCGGCCGCGCCGGCAGCGCTCGGCGTCGACGAAGCGCGGCCGATCGAAGCGTTGTGGCGTGAGCTGCCGGAGCTCCTGAAGAACTACGAGCGGATCGTCTACCGCGTCGGTCTCGACGAGGCGCGCGACCGCAACATGATGAAGACGATCGAGCGGCTGCGCATGCAGGCGAAGAGCGGCGTCACCCCTCCGCTGGAGCTCTGCGATCCACAGCCGTTCACGCACGAGCTGCGACTCAAGAAGACGCCCGCGGAGATCGACGTGATGCGCCGTGCGGCAGCGATCTCACATGAGGCACACGTCGCCGCGATGCGCGGCACGCGTCCGGGGATGCGCGAGCTCGAGGTCGAAGCGTTGATCGAGTACACGTTCCGGCGGATGGGCAGCACGGGCCCCGCCTACGCGAGCATCGTCGCCGGCGGCGCGAACGCGTGCATCTTGCACTACGTCGAGAACGACCAAGTTCTGCGTGACGGAGATCTGCTCCTCATCGACGCGGGCGCCGAGCACGAGTACTACGCCTCGGACGTCACGCGCACGTTCCCGGTGAACGGCCGATTCAACACCGAGCAGCGCGCGTTGTACGAGCTCGTCCTCGAAGCGCAGCTCGCCGCGATCGACGCCGTGCGCCCCGGCATGACCTTCGTCGCGGTGCACGAGCTCACGGTCGAAATCCTGTGCGCGGGCCTCGTCAAGCTGGGCCTGCTCGAGGGACCGGTGGACAAGGCGCTGCGCAGCGAGTCGTACAAGCGTTTCTACATGCACCGCACGAGCCACTGGCTCGGTCTCGACGTGCACGACTGCGGCGCGTACTTGCGCGCCGGAGCGTCGCGCAAGCTCGAAGCGGGGATGGTGCTCACGGTCGAGCCGGGCCTGTACGTCGCACCCGACGACGATTCCGTTGACGCGCGCTGGCGCGGCATCGGTGTGCGCATCGAGGACGACGTGCTCGTGACCGCTGCGGGCCACGAGGTGCTCACCGCGGGGATTCCGAAGTCCGTGGACGAAGTCGAGGCCACGTGCCAAGGGCGCACGCTCGAGCGCATCCGCTGAGCAGCCGGCGACTTCGCCACGCATGAACACGCGCGCCGAAAATCCATCGAGCCGTACGCCGCAGTCGAGCTCGATGTCACGGCTCGTCGGAGCGCAGGAAGACCGTTGGTCGCTGTCGCGTGCGATCGATGCGCTCGGTGATTCGGCCAAGCAAGCCGGACATCCGGGCTGGATTTGGATCGCCGGCCTCTTCTATCCGAGCTTGAGCTTGGGTCTGGA
>JANLUN010000627.1:0-3500 GCA_031363505.1 Planctomycetota bacterium
TCGCGCCCCATCGAGCCGGACACGTCCATGATGTGAAAGATCACGGCCGACGAATCGGGCTGCGGGCAGCTCTTGCGCGCGCGGAAGCGTTCGTCGTCGCCGATCGGAACGACGCGCGGCTTCATCGGATCCCATTCGCCCGCGGCGATCGTGCGACGGAGCGCGCGCCTGTACGTCCGGCGGAAGTGTCGCAGCGACTTCGGTCCGGCGCTGCGCACGCCGGTGTAGCGACCACCGTCCGCGGAAAGCTGACGATCGCCGCGCGGTTGGATGTTCGGCAGCTCGAGTTCGGAGCCGAGCATCTCCGCCAGCTCGGCGAGCTCGACGTCGACCTCGAGGATGTGCGCGCCGCCGTGCTCGCCGGCGCCGGCCGAGCCGTCGCCCTCTTGCGGACTGCCGGCGACTGGCTCGCCTTTTTCGCCCGGACCTTGTCCGACACCGCGCTTTTGATTCTCGCCGAAGTGGAAACGCGGCAGCTCGATCTGCGGCACCGGAATGGACACGGTGCGCTCACCGCGGCGGCCGAGGAGTTCACTCGTCGAGAGATACTTGCGCAGATCGCTGCGCAGCTTGCCGCGCACGATCTCTCGGAAGCGGGCGCGGTCTCTCTCGATGCGGTACATCGCGGTCCTATGCGGCTTCGGACGGAGTGCGTTTCGCGTCGCCGCGCGCAAACAATCCCGCGACGTAGTGCAAAACGCCGTCGGCGCTGACTTCGTCGTAACCGAACTCGCGCATCAAGCGGTCGCGGATGACGCCGATCTTCTCCTGCGTGTCGGGATCGATGACCGTCGACACGAGGCTCGTCAGCTGGATCGTGTCGCGCCGGTCCTCGAACATCTTCAGCTCGAGCGCGCGCGTCAAACGACCGTTCTCGCGGAAGTTGAACGTGCGCCCTTCGAGATGGACGGCCGCGATGTAGTTCATCAGCTCGTGCCGGAAGTCGCCCTTGCGCGACTCGGGGATGTCGATCTTCTCCTCGATCGAGCGCATCAGGCGCTCGTCGGGGTCGCTCTCGCGGCCGCTCGCGTCGACGACCTTCTCGCGCGTGATGTGCGCCTTCAGGTTGTCGATGTACTTGCCGCACAAACGGTCGATCGCCTCGCGGTCAGCGACGATCGCCATCTGCACCTCGCGCTTGATGATCTCTTCGTACTCTTCACGAGCCGTCGCGATCAGCTGCATGTAGCGCTTCCGAGTCTCCTCGTTGCTCACCATGCTGTGGTGACGGAGGCCGTGCTCGAGAGCCGCCAAGACGTTGAGCGGGCTGACGCTCGGACTGTCGGACGCGATGCACGTCGCGATGCGGTCCTGGACGTAGCGCGGGCTGATCCCCTGCATGCCCTCGCGCGGGCACTGCTCGCGCAGCTCTTTGACCTGCTCGCGCGAGAACCCTTGGACTTCCTGTCCGTCGTACAGCCGCGCCTTTTGAAGCAGCGTCAGGTTCGGATGCGTCGGCTCGTCGAGCCGCGTGAGCGTGGCCCACAGCGACGCGATCTCGAGCGTGTGCGGCGCAAGGGTGCGTCCCTGCGTGCGACGTCGACCGAATTGGCGCCGGTAGATCTCGACTTCGTCACTCGCCGCGAGGTTGTACGGGATGTCGATCTTGATCGTGCGGTCGCGGAACGCCTCCATCAGGTCGTTGTTCGCGAGCTTCTTGTACTCGGGCTCGTTCGTGTGCCCGATGATCACTTCGTCGATGTGCGTCTGCGCGAACTTGCGCGGCTTGATGCAGTGCTCCTGCGTCGCGCCGAGCAGGTCGTAGAGGAAGGCGACGTCGAGCTTCAGCACCTCGACGAACTCGAGCAGACCGCGGTTCGCGATGTTGAACTCGCCGTCGAAGTTGAAGGCGCGCGGATCGGAGTCGGATCCGAACTCGGCGATGCGCCGATAGTTCAGGTCGCCCGTGAGCTCCGTCGAGTCCTGGTTCTTCTCGTCCTTCGGCTGGAACGTGCCGATGCCGACGCGGTCCTTCTCGGAGAGCAGGAGCCGGCGCACTTTCACGTGCTCGACGACCTTGTGCCAATCGCCGTCGTAACGCTCCATCAGGATGCGGAAGAAGTAGCGGCTGACCGGATCGAGCTCGCCCGCGATCGCGAGTCGGTACTCGGCGCGCAGCTTCTTGTTGAGCCGTGTTTCCACCGCGCTGCGTGCTTCGTTCGGTACCAAGAGCAACGGATCTTGGTTCATCGGCGAGTGCGTCACCTCACCGTCGATCTCCCAGCGGAACGTGTACAGCGCGCCTTCGTCGGTCATCGAGTACTCCTCGAGGCCGCGCTTCAGGAGACGCGCGATGGTGCTCTTCGAGGACCCTACTGGACCGTGCAGCAAGATCACTCGGCGCTCGGGTCCGAGCCCCCTCGCGCCGGCGCGAATGGTCTGCACAAGCTGCGCGAGCGGCTCGTCGAGGCCGTACACCGCGTCTTCGCCGTCGTTGAAGAGGTCGTCGAAGAGGCGCCAGCGGCGCGCCAACCCCACCTTCTTCGGCTTGACGAAGCCGTGGCTCTCGACCATGTCGATCAGTCGCTGCCACGCGTTGCGCGCGACGGCGGGATTCTCATCCACGATTTGCAGGTAGTCCGCGAAGCTTCCTTCCCAGTTGAGCGATGCGAAACGATCGGGGCGGAAGCTCTCCTGGACGAGGCGGAAAATTGGGGAGGGTTGTTCGTGCATGGCAGGCAAAGTCGGGCCCTTGGACCGAAAAGCAGGGAGATCCGTCTTCCCTGTCGTCCGGAGCGCTCCCCCAACCTGAGCGTGGCGCTCGCGCCGATCGCGCTCCCGCCGCGCCCACCGATGCCCGTAGCCCTAGCGCGACGCGTTTCTAGGGGCTCCCCGTGTGGTTGCCCGAGACGCCCACGCGTTGGCTATGCTCACGACGATGTCAGGTGTACGGCGTCAGACACTTTCTTTCGCGCTCGTCTTCGCGCCCCTGTGCGCGACCGTGCCGCACTTCGGTTGCGACCGCACGAGCGCGAACAGTGCGCCGCCTGCGTTCGACGCCGCGCGCGCGTGGCAAGATCTCGAATCGATCGTCGCACTCGGATCGAGAACGTCCGGTTCGCCGGGCATCGAGAAGACGCGTGAGCTGATCGAACGCGAGCTGTCCGCCGTGGGACTCAAACCGGCGCGCGACACGTTCACCGCGAAGACGCCGGCCGGCGACATCGCGATGGCGAATGTCTACGCGGATCTGGCCGGCGACGGAACGAGCGCGGAGACCGTCCTTCTCGTCACGCACTTCGATGCGAAGCGCGGCATCGAACCCTTCGCCGGCGCGAACGATTCGGGCTCCGGAACGGCCGTCTTGCTGGAACTCGCGCGCGTGCTCGCGCGCGGCCCGACGCGCCCCCTCACTTACCGATTCTTGTTCGTCGACGGCGAGGAAGCGATCCGCTGGGAGTGGGAAGGCCTCGACAACACGTACGGATCGAGGCATCACGCCGAGCAGTTGAAGAAGAGCGGCGCCGCGGAGAAAGTGCGTGCGTGCGTGCTGCTCGACA
>JANLUN010000629.1:0-2807 GCA_031363505.1 Planctomycetota bacterium
CAGGCGCTGCTTGCCGGGGAGCTCGACTTCTACTCGCGCATGTCCGCCGACGAGTACTTCGGCGAAGCGACCGAGAAACCGCTCTTCACCGATCGCTTCTACAAGGGCTACTTCTACAGCACGGCGTACTGGTACATCGGATGGAACCTGAAGCGGCCGCAGCTCTCCGACGTGCGGGTTCGTCGAGCGCTCGCGATGCTGTTCGATTTCGACGAGTACAAACGCTCGTTCTACAAGGGCGTGGCCGTGCAGGTGACGGGAGCGAACAGCTTGTACTCGAAGGGCTACAACCACGACGTGAAGCCGTTTGCGTACGATCCTGCAGCTGCGGAAGCGCTGCTCGCGGAGGCCGGCTGGTACGACCGCGATGGGGACGGCGTGCTCGACAAGGACGGTGAGCAGCTCGAGATCCAGCTCCTCCTCCAGGCGGGCAATCCCGTGGGGCAGCAGTTCGGCCTCCGTTACCAGGAGAACCTCGCGCGCGTCGGCATCCGGCTCACGATGATGGAGCTCGAATGGGCGGCGCTTCTCGATCGGCGGCTCGGACGCGACTTCGACGCGATCGTGCTCGCATGGGTGCCGCCGCTCGAGAGTGACCCGGGACAAGTGTGGTCGTCGAGCCACGAGTCGAAGCGCGAGAGCTCGAACTACGTCGGCTTCGTGGACGAGGCTTCCGATCGATTGATCGAACGCGCGCAGCGCGAGATCGACGGCGAGAAGCGCGCAGCGATCCTGCGCGAGCTCCACGCGCGGATCTACGAATTGCAGCCGTACCTCTTCGCGTACAACCCGCCGCGCAAGTTCGCGATGTCGAAGTCGATCCGCGGCTTTCAAGCGGTGCACATCGATCCCAACTACGTCGTCCGGCGTTGGTACTACCCGGCTGGCACGCCGGGCACACGCGCGACGCGCGAACGAGGCGACTAGGCGAGAACTCTCGCGCGCGTGCTGAACTACTGCCTGCGGCGGCTCGCGTGGATGTTCCCGACGATGATCGGGATCACGCTCGTCGTGTTCGTCGCGGTGCACGCCGCGCCCGGGGATCCGGCGCTGATCCGATTCGGAACGGGCGAGAGCACGGCCTCGAGCGAGGATCTCGCCGCCGAGCGTGCGCGTTTCCGAGCCGAGTACCTCCTCGATCGGTCGCTCGCCGTTCAATACCTGCACTTCCTCGGGCCGTTCGATCTCGGCGCGAACGGTCACGCGTGGTTCGGCGGCGACGGCAGCGATCCGTGGCACGGCGTGCTCGCGCTCGACTTCGGCAACGAGTTCCAGCGCAGCGGCATGCCGGTGCTCGCGGAGATCGGACGGCGCCTCGCGGTGACGATTCCGCTCTCGCTCGCGGCGATCGTCCTCTCGTACGCGATCGCGCTGCCGCTCGGCGTGCTGTCGGCGGTGCGACGTCGCTCGGCGCTCGATCGCGCGACGAGCGTCGGGATCTTCGCGCTGCATTCGGTGCCGACGTTCTGGGCCGGGCTCGTGCTGATCCTTCTCTTCGGAGCGAGCGGGCTCGGCTGGTTGCCCGTGATCGGGCTGCACGACAAGGACGCCGACTCGCTGCCGCCGATCGAGTACGCGCTCGACACGCTCATCCACTGCATCTTGCCGGTGGCGACGCTCACGTACGGAGGGCTCGCGTACCTGTCGCGGCAGATGCGCGCGGGCATGATCGACGTGATCGGGCAGGACTACGTGCGCACCGCGCGCGCGAAGGGGCTGCCCGAGCGCACGGTCATCTGGAAGCACGCGATGCGCAACGCGCTCATTCCCGTGACGACGCTGTTCGCCACGGTGCTGCCGGCTCTGATCGGCGGCTCGGTCATCGTCGAAACCGTGTTCGGGATCCCGGGCATGGGCTCGTACGCGTACGAAGGCCTGCTCGCGCGCGATCACAACGTGATCATGGCGACGACGACGTTGTCGGCGGCGATGACGCTGCTCGGCATCCTCTTGTCCGACATCCTGTACGCGCTGCTCGATCCGCGGATCCGCCATGGATGATCTCGCCGGACGCAGCGCGCTCTCGCGTTTCTGGCGCAGCCCGCGCACGCGCATCGCATTGGGATGCCTCGCGGTGCTCTACGCGGCCGCGATCTACGCGCCGCTTATTGCGAACGACCGGCCGCTGCGCATGGAGGCGGTACACGTCAAGGAGTACCGCGCGGCGCTGCGCAGCTTGGTGCCTGCTGCGGAAGAGCTGGCGCGGCTCGCGAGTGGGGAACGCCCGCTGTCGCCCGCGGCGCTGCGTGAGTTCACCGGGATCTCGCTTCGCATCGAAACGCTCGAGAGCTCGCTATCGCCGGCAGATCGCGCGCCGCTCGACGGACTGAAGAGCGCGCTCGAGAGTGTGCGCGGCGGATCCGATCCCGGTGGGTTGGTCGAGCTGGCGAAGCGTGCTCAGGAGAAATGTCGTCCTCTCGATCCCGCCGAGGCAAGCGCGGGCGGCGTCGTGCTCGTGTCGCGCGTCAGTTACCCGCTACTCGAGTCGTTGCGACCGATCGAAGCGTTCTTCATGGTGCTGGGCGCGCTGTGTGCCGCGGCTCCGCTCTGGTGCCGGTGGATCCGCGCACCGGGAGCGGGGGTCGGACTCCCCGTATTGATCGCGATCGCCGCGGCGTTCGCATGGGAGTCGCGCGACACACGCGCGCCGCCGTTCGCCTCGTCGAGCTTCAAGGCCGACATCGCCAGCGGCGCGCTCGTCGTGCGCGACGTGACGTTCCCGCCGATCGCGATGGGATTCGCGGAGACGAACCTCTCCGAGTCGTACCGGCCGCCGACGTGGTCGGACGCAGCACGCGATCGCGCCG
>JANLUN010000694.1:0-4330 GCA_031363505.1 Planctomycetota bacterium
CCGGCCCGATGGGTGTTTTCGAGATGGAAGCGTTCCGCGTGGAACGGCAGCCGTCGGACGTGCCGTCGCGGAGTGTCCGGGATACACGGTCGTCGGCGGCGGCGATTCGGTCGCGGCGATCGAGTTGCTCGGTCTCGCGGACCGCATCGACCACATCTCGACGGGGGGCGGTGCCTCTCTCGAGCTGCTCGAGGGCACGTTGCTCCCCGGGATCGCCGTGCTCGGATCTGCGGAGCGGCCCTGAACACCCGCGCTGGCGCTCGGATCGCCCGGATCGCACGGGGGGGCTGGAGCTACAATCGAGCGCGCTGAAACTCGCCGCATGACGAAACACCCGATCACGATCGCGCCCTCGATCCTCTCGGCCGACTTCGCGCGCCTCGCCGACGACGTGAAGCGCGTGGAGGCGGCCGGCGCCGACTGGCTCCACGTCGACGTGATGGACGGTCACTTCGTGCCGAACCTGACGATCGGGCCGCCGGTCGTGAAGAGCCTCGCCGGCGTCGCGCGCATCCCGCTCGACGTGCACTTGATGATCACCGAGCCGCGGCGCTACGCGCGCGACTTCGCCCGCGCCGGTGCGCACGTACTCACGTTCCACATCGAGATCTGCGCGAACGAGGCCGCTGCGCGCGAGGTGATCACTACCTTCCGCGGCGAGGGCGTGCCGAAAATCGGCGCCGCGCTCAATCCCGATACCCCCGTGGAGCGCGTGCTGCCGATCCTCGACGGCGTCGATCTCGTGCTGGTGATGAGCGTGTTCCCCGGCTTCGGAGGACAGAAGTTCATGCCCGACGTGCTCGAGAAGACGCGTGCGCTCCGGCAGCACGGCTACGCCGGACACGTCGAGATGGACGGCGGCCTCAACGCCGAGACGTTGCCTTTGTGCGCAGCGGCCGGCGCGGACGTCCTCGTCGCGGGTTCCGCGATCTTCGGCGCGCCCGACTTGCCCGGTACCATCACGCGGTTCCGTGCCGCCGCCGAGCGCGCGCGGAGGGAGGAGAGCCATGTCCCCTGATCCGACCGCCACCGACCCGGACAAGCGTCCTGCTGCAGCGTCGCCTGCGGTAGCTCCGTTGACTCAATCGGGGACCCCGACGGTCTCGGACGACGCGAACTCTAGCGGCGACGACGAAGCGCAGGACGATCAAGGCGCTGAGGAAGGTCTCGGCCGCCCGTCCGACGTGCTCGGTCCGTCCGCGAATCGCGAGGAACGACGCGCGCGTCCGCGCTGGAAGAAGCGCGAGATGCCCGGCGGGCTCTGGCTCAAGTGCGAGAGCTGCGGGCAGATGATCTACCGCAAGGAGCTCGAGGAGAAGGGCATGGTCTGCCCGGCGTGCGACTTCCACTTCACGCTTCCCGGCAAGGATCGCGTCGCGATGGTGCTCGACGAGGGCAGCATGGTGGAGCACTTCGCGGAGCTCACCGCGCTCGACCGGCTCGAGTTCACCGACCAAGTGCCGTACTCGGAGAAAGTGGCCCGCACGGTGCAACGCACGGGTCAGAACGAAGCGCTTATCTGCTGCACGGGCACGATCGAAGGTCGTCCGGTCGCGCTCGCGGTGCTCGACTTCAGCTTCATGGGCGGCTCGATGGGCGAAGTCGTCGGCGAAAAGATCTCGCTCGCGTTCGACATCGCGCGCCAGCGCCGCTTGCCGGTCGTGATCTTCACGAGCTCCGGCGGCGCGCGCATGCACGAAGGCATGCTGTCGCTCATGCAGATGGCGAAGACGAGCGCGGCGCTCGCCACGTTCAACGAGGCCGGCGGATTCTCGGTGTGCGTGCTGACGAACCCGACGACCGGAGGCGTCACCGCGTCGTTCGCGTCGGTGTGCGACGTCACGCTGGCCGAGCCCGGTGCGCTGATCGGATTCGCGGGTCCGCGCGTGATCGCGACCACGCTCAAGCAGGAGCTGCCGCCCGGGTTCCAGCGCGCGGAGTTCCTCATGGAGAAGGGACAAATAGATCGCATCGTGCGACGCGCCGAGCTGAAGAACGTCCTGGCGCGACTGATCGATTTCGGCGCGGGCGGGTTCCGCGAGCGGAACGCCTGACGCTCCGGCGCACTTCGCGTTCCGATGCTATGCTTTGACTCCATTCGGCGCGGGCGAACTCGCAGCCGTCCGAGCTTGGACACGATCGAAGTCAAGTCGCGCGGTGTCGCTGCGCGGAGCGCGTGGCTCCTCGGCCTCGTGCTCAGCGCGCCCTTCGCGGCACACGCGCAAACATCGACGAGCGCTCATCTGCCGCTTGGACGCGAGCTGCGACCGGGCTTCAAACACGCCGACCTCGCTGGGCGAAAGCTCGACGAGTATCCGTACTTCGAGTGCGTGCGTGCGGTGCTCGCAGGGCACCGCATCGACGTCGCGCTCGACCCGACGAAGCATCCGGAGATCGCAGGGCTCTCGTGCGACCTCTACGTCGTCGCGCACCGCACGCCCGACGAATGGCTCGCCGATCCGCACCTCGTCGACGCGCGCGGTGCGCCTCAGTCGGTGGTCATCGGGAGCGCCGACATCCAGTCGTCGACGTTTCGCGTCGAGAGCGAGGCCTCGCTGACCGCGGACGCTGGCGTCGGCTTCGGCGTGCCGTACGACGTCGTCCTCGACTTCGATCGCAACGGCGGTCTGGGAATCGGCGACTTCCTCGACGGCTCGGCGGATGAAGCTGGTTTCTACGTCGTGGCGTCGCCGGAAGCACCCGGCCCGCTCGCTGTGACCGAGGTGATCTACAGCGGTGGTTCGTTCCTCGGGCAGGACACGTACTTTCCGACGGACATCGGGTCGATGGGTCAGCTGCCGCTCGTCGTCGTCAGCCACGGCAACGGGCACAACTACCAGTGGTACGACCACATCGGCAATCACCTCGCGTCGTGGGGCTGCATCGTGATGAGCCACCAGAACAACACGATGCCGGGGCCCGAGACCGCGTCGACGACGACGCTGACGAACACCGACTTCCTCCTCGAGAACCAAACGACGATCGCGGGCGGCGCCTTGAACGGCCACATCGACAGCCACCGCATCGTGTGGATCGGACACAGCCGCGGCGGCGAGGGCGTCGTACGCGCGTACGATCGCATCTTCGACGGGACGTACACGCCGACGCAGTTCGGCCTCGCGGACATCGTGCTCATCTCGAGCATCGCGCCGACGGACTTCCTCGGCACGACGAGCACGACGCCGCACGCCGCGAACTACCACCTGTGGGTCGGCGGCGCGGACAGCGACGTCAACGGCTGCGCGAGCTGCCCGGTCTGCCAATCGTTCAAGATCCTCGACCGGGCGGAGGGCACGCGCCAGTCGATTTCGCTCCATGGCGCGGGTCACGGCGCGTTCCACAACGGCTCGGGCGGGCTCTTCGCGACCGGACCGTGCCTCCTTACGCGCGCAGAGACGCACGCGATCATGCGGGGCTACTTGCTGCCGCTCGTGAAGCGCTACACGGAGGCGAACATCCCCGCCAAGGACTTCTTGTGGCGGCAGTGGGAAGCGCTCCAACCCGACGGCGCGCCCACGAACGCGTGCATCACGGTCGACCTGATGTACACGCCGGCGCCGTCGAACGAGGACTTCGTCGTCGACGATTTCCAATCGCAGCCCGCGACGACCGTCTCGAGCTCCGCTCAGAGTGTGACGAACGACCTCGACTTCCTCGTCGAAGGCAAGCTCGACGACGCCGACACGTCGTTCACCCCGACCGTCTCCGACCCGATGAACGGCATGACCGCGGCCGGCCCCACCGACACCAGCGCTGGGATCGTGCTCGGCTGGGACGGTGCGAACCGCTTTCTCGCGTTCGCGCTCGCGCCGACCGCGCGCGACCTTTCCCACCACGCGTTCGTCTCGTTCCGCGCGTGTCAATCGACGCGCAGCACGGAGACCACGAGCGAGCTTGCCGACCTGACGTTCTCGGTCGCGTTGATCGACGAGAACGGCGCCACGAGCACGATCGGCACCGGCGTGTACGGCGGCGGCATCGAGGAGCCGTACCAGCGAACCGGCTGCGGCGGGACGAGCGGTCCGGGTTGGGGCAACGAGTTCGAGACGATCCGTGTGCGCCTCTCCGACTTCACGCGCAACGGGTCGCTGCTCGATCTCTCGCACGTGGCTACGATCGCGTTCGTGTTCGGCCCGTCGTACGGATCGAGCGCAGGCCGCATCGGGATGGACGACATCGTGATCGAGCGCGACTGAGCATGGGTACACGCACACGCTCCCGCCGAATGACTTGGATTGCGGCGTCCCTCACGCTCGCGCTCGTCGCCGGCATGTGGGCATCGCGCCCGCACGCGATTGCCACGCCCGGACCGTCGCCGGTCGCCGGAACC
>JANLUN010000738.1:0-19618 GCA_031363505.1 Planctomycetota bacterium
GCCAGTTGTGGGCGCCGATGGGGGCCGGCTTCACCAGCTTCGGTCCGCTGCGATAGTCCAAACCTTTGCTTTCGATCGGCCGACCTGTCGTCATATCGACGCGCTCGGCCCAATTGAGATCGGCGAATTTCTCGGCCGACAGCAGCTTACCGCTCTCACGATCGATGACGTAAAAAAAACCGTTCTTGGGGGCGTGCAACAACACCTTGCGTTGCTGGCCGTCGATCGGCAGCTCGGCGAGGATCATGTGTTGCGTTGCCGTGTAGTCCCACATCTCGCCAGGAGTCTCCTGGTAGTACCAGACCAGCTCGCCGGTTTCGGGACGCAACGCCAGGATCGACGACAGATAGAGATTGTCGCCACCGCCGGGGCTGCGCAGCTTGCGGCTCCACGGCGAGCCGTTGCCAGTGCCGACGTAGAGCAGGTCGAGTTCGGCATCGTACGCCATCGAGTCCCACGCGATGCCTCCGCCGCCCCCTTCCCACCAGCGGCCGTGCCACGTCTTCGCGGCTACCGCGAGTTCGGGATTCTCGAAGGGCTGCGACGGGTCACTGGGAACGGTGTAGAAGCGCCAGACCTGCTTTCCGGTCTCGGCGTCGTACGCGGTCACATAGCCGCGCACGCCATACTCGGCGCCTCCGTTTCCGATCACGACCAGGCCTTTTACGACGCGCGGCGCGCCGGTGATCGTGTAGGGCTTGTCGCGGTCGATCGTGTTCACATCCCACACGACGGTGCCGGTGCCGGTGCCGGTGCCGGCGTCGAGCGCGACGAGGCGCCCGTCGAGCGTGCCGACGTACACCCTGCCCTTCCAGGCCGCGACGCCGCGGTTGACCACTTCGCAGCAAGCGTTGCGCTCTGACGCGCGCGGCACCTGCGGATCGTGCGTCCAGAGGACTTCGCCAGTGCGCGCATCGAGCGCCTTTACGACGCTCCACGGCAGCGACACGAACAGGATGCCGTCGACCACGATCGGCGTCGCCTCGTGGCCGCGTCCCACCTCGGTGTCGAACGACCACGCGAGCCCGAGCTTCGCGACGTTGCTGCGGTCGATCTGGCGGAGCGGCGAGAAGCGCTGCTCGTCGTAGCTGCGTCCGTGCGCCAGCCAGTTGCACGGCTCGGCGTCGGCGGCGCCGAGCCGGGCGCCATCGACATGCGCCGTGCTCGTGCGGATCGAGTCCGCTCGCGAGGCCGGCGCCTCGCGCCGCGCCGCGATCGCTTCGCCGGACGGCGCCCGGCCCCCGCAGCTGGCGATGCCCAGCGCGAGCCCCAACCCCAGAAGCACCACCAACTCGAATGACCCGCGACGTCGCATGGCCGCCCCTCCCGCTGGCGGGGCGACGCAACCGCAGCTGCATCGCGGACTGTCGGCTACTCGTGGGCGCCCTCGTAGAGCATGCGCGCGAAGATGCGGGCCCCGTCGTCGCGCTTCAGTTCGGAGTACGACGGTGGCGGTCCTGCTGCACGGCCCACCTCGACCTGTCCCGCAAGCAGTTCGGGATGGAACTGGCAGGTGAAGGAGCGCCGCAGCCGCTTCGTCTCGAGATCGCGGTAGTAGATCCCGAGCGCGGCGCACTCGGTGAGCAGGCCCTCCCCGGTCGTGGTCGAGCACAAGATCTCCACGGCCGCGGGCAGATCGAGCAGCCACGCGAGTTCCGATCCCGCGAGCACCGCGCGGCAGGGAAGGATCGCGTTGTGCAGCAGCCCGAACGCCCAGTTCGCGAAGAGCACGGCCTCCTCGTTGGCCTCGTCGCCATGGAACATCTCGATGCTGACCTGCTTGTCGCTACCCACCATCGTGTCGATCACGGCCTCGTACGAATCTGCGACCACCTGCTGCGCGAGGATCAGCTCCTTCGGCAGCAGGCTCGTGCGCGCATTCGGCGGGTGATACGGCGTGAGCCCCCGCGTGCCCCACTCGGGACTTTCGTTGCGCGCCACCGCGAAGCACGGATCCATCCATCCCTGCGCGACGACGATCCCGTCGCCCTTGTGCACCTCGAGTTTTTCGCCCATCTCGCGAATCCGCGCGCAGACGCTCTGCAGCGTGCTCAGCGCGTCGCCGCGCCGGTCGCGCGGGAGTTCGGCACAGCCGAGCACGGCGCCGACGCCGCGCCGCACGAGTCGCACCAGGCCTTCGGCCGCCAGCTGATGGCCGAGGCAAATGAAGATCGTCGGCGCGTGACACTGCAGACGCGCGAGCAACAGGCGTTCGACGAGCGCGAACAGATCGTCCCGCGGACAAGCGACATGCGAAAAGCTCGACTCGTCGTAAACGGACGGAGCGCCACCCTCGAAGACGATCGCGAGGCTGCTGCAGAGAAGCGGTACGAGCACGTCGAGGTCGGGGATGCCGCTGCTCCAGACCGGCAACAGGATCGAGTCACAGTCGGCAATCTTTTGGAGCACGTAGGCGACGTTCGTAGAGGCGCGCAGCGGCTCGCCCGTCGCGTTGTGGCCGACGTGGTCCCAGGGCTCGAGGATCGTCACCGCGTTCTGGAGCTGGAGCGGGTTCATCGCGAGAAAGTCGAGATCCTCGCGCGACCACACGACCTTCTCGAGCGGCGGTGTGGTGCCCCAGCGAAAGCGACCCTCAGCTGTGAACACACTCCTTTCGGGGAGCGGACTCGGTCCCGTGCGATCACTCAGGAAGCGGCCAATCAAGACACGTACCGAGGATCGCTCCGCGAATCCGGGCAGCAGAAAGCCCGGGCGCGTCCGCCAGCTCTCGAGGTTCGACGGAACGAGTTTCGCGCTCACCTGGCACTCCAGTAGTTGCTCGCTTCGTCGGCAGCACTGATCGATCCCGATGCAGCGCGAGCGCGATTCTGCGTGGCTTCGACCTGCCCGGCGCAATTACCAGACTGAGCGAAGTGGACTGCATGAAATGTGCCTGCGTCGGTGGCGCGACCGCATGCACCGCGGCGCGGCGCGCTGCACGCTGCGCTAGACGGCCTCGCAGTAGAGCCGGTAGACGTGGATGCCGTGGTTCACGAGGTTGCCGGACGTACCCGCCAGGTAGAGCCGCCAGGCGCGGAAGGTCGGCTCGCCGAGCCATGCCGACACGTCGTTCCGCCGCGCCATCATGCGTTCGTACCAGGCGGCCGTGGTCTTGGCGTAATGCGCGGATAGATTCACCGATCGGTGTACCTCGAAGCCGTTGCGCTCGAGCGCGCGCACGTGCGCGCCGAGCGTGAACCAGTGATAGCCCGGCCATACCCAGCGCTTGTGGAACGCGGTGCCGGGGTAGAAGTCGAGCGGGAGCGGCGTGTGCGGAGTCATCAGTGCGTGGTGCAGGTAGCGACCGCCGCCCCGGATCCGGCGCCGGACTGCGCGCACGTAGGGCACCAGACCGCGCGGGCCGACGTGAGAGATCATGCCAGTCGACAGCACGTGGTCGTAGACACGGTCGTCGCTGCGGTAGTCGCCTTCCCGCAGCTCGAAACGCGCTGGATCGAAGTCCGCGAGCAGCTTCGCGCCCTCGCGGACCTGGTTCTCCGAGTGCGTCCAGCCCACGATGCGAGCGAACGAGCGCTCCTCGAGCGCGACGCGCAGTTGGCCCGCGTAGCCACAGCCGATGTCGAGCACGCTGTCGCCGCCGGCCGGGGCGACCCAGTCGATCGCGTCCTTGAACTTGCGCCATTGCGCTTTCTCGAGCGAGTCGAAGTCGTCGCTCGCGCCGGCGCCGGCGCGCAGCAGCTCGGCCCGCTCCAGTCGCTCGGGATGCTCGAAGATCGCGCACGAGTAGGCGCGGTAGCTGCGATCGAGATACACGTCGAGCGCGGCCTGCGGAACGTCGTAGTGACTCTTCACACTTACCCGCGCGCGCGCGGGTGTCTGGAAGGCCCGGTTCTGCAACAGCGACCACAACGCACGCGGCCATGACATGTCGAGCCGCGCATGCGCGCGCAGATCGGAGACCACGTACAGATTGCCCTCGAGATCGGCCTCGCCCGCGAGATGCCGCTCGAGGAACCCCATGGCGTTCCGCGCGAGCAGCGCCCGTCCGGCGGCCTCCGTGTGGAGCGTCACTGCGAGCGGCACTCCGCTCCAGTGCGGCGCGTCTCCGCCGGCGGACCAGCGCCTGCCCTCCCAGTCCTGGAATTGCACCGGCCACGGGAAATCGCGCAGCGTCGCGAGGGTCATCGCCGTGAGCTGCTCGGCGAGCGCGGCCCCGCGACGAAGGCGACCGCGTGCGACGCGGGGTTCCGCAGGAGTTCGGACATCGCTCGACATGGGGAACCCTCGCGCAGCGTGACGGACGCCTCGGCGTGGCGAGGCTACCGGCATCGAACCGAGTCCGCTCGACCGCTTCGCTCCGCGACGAGCCGGCGCTCGGCCCCTGTGACGGCGTTCACAGCGATCCGGGCGCGACCGGCCGATGATGCGTTTGCAAGCTCGAAGGAGGCATCGACATGGGACAGCGAATCGCAAGCCGCGAGTGCATCGAGAAGCGGATCCGCGCCAGCCTCGACAATCTGGTCTTCGCATTGGGGGACGTCGCGGGCGCCGACCGGACGTCGCTCTGCATCGTGGACGACGCGTATGCTTGCCAACGCTTCGACGCCGACGCAATTCCGGGTTACCGGACGCGGAGCCTGCTGCGCGTGCCGGTCCGCGGGCCGGCCGGTCGCGTTTCGGCCGTCCTCGAATTGGGCAAGCCGATCGACCGCCCTGGCTTCACAGCGGAAGACGAGCGCGAGATCAGCGCCTACGAGCCCGAGCTATCGGCGCTGCTCGGGGCCTGCCAATCGGTCGCGTAGCCGCCCGCTCGAGGACCGCTGCCGGCGCCTTCGCGCGACGCGAAGCGTAGGGCGCGGCGCGAATGCGGATCCGCTTCTGGGGTACCCGTGGGTCGGTCGCACGGCCGGGTCCGACGACGCTGCGTCACGGTGGCAATACCTCGTGCGTGGAGGTCATCACAGAGGACGGCACCTGGGTCGTTCTCGATTGCGGCACGGGCGCGTACGAGCTGTCGCTCGACTTGCGCCGGCGCGGGCTGCCGTCCGCGCTCGGGCATCTGCTGATCGGACACGCCCACTGGGATCACATCCAGGGCTTCCCTTTCTTCGAGCCGCTCTACGACTCGCGCAGCGAGTGGCAGGTCTATGCCCCCGGAGACCGGATCGACCACTTGCAGCGGACCTTTGCCAGCCAGATGTCGCCCGAACACCACCCGATTGCGCTCGGCGACCTGAACGCCTCGGTGCGCTTTCACGTGCTCACCGAAGGCAGTTTCACGGTCGGCGGAATCGGC
Organism: Planctomycetota bacterium; assembly: GCA_031363505.1. Taxonomy (GTDB): domain Bacteria; phylum Planctomycetota; class UBA1135; order UBA1135; genus JANLUN01. The sequence continues at coordinate 5,258 of JANLUN010000738.1, forward strand.
GTCACCGCGCAGTATCTGCATCATCCGGCGCTCACGCTGGGCTACCGGCTGGAAGCGGACGGCGTCGCGCTGGTCTACGCGACCGACCACGAGCCCCACGCTGTTCCGCTCTTCGGAGCGCCGGGCCGCTCCGTGCCGGTGCATCCCGAGGATCGCCGCCATGTTGCGTTCCTCGCGGGCGCCGACCTCGTCATCCACGACGCCCAGTACACGCTCGCCGAGTATCCCGCCCGGCGCGGTTGGGGACACACGCCGTTCGAGTGCGCCCTCGATTACGCGATCGCCGCCGCGGCGAAGCGCCTCGCGCTCTTCCATCACGATCCGGACCGCGACGACGCTGGCGTGGAAGCGCTCGTCACCGCGGCGCGCGCGCGGGTCGCCAACGCGGGAGTCGAGCTCGAGGTCTTCGCAGCCGCCGAGGGCCAGGAGATCGAGCTCCGCGGTCGCTGCGACGCGAGCGCGGTCACCCCGTCCGGCAACGGGTCGGCATTGCTCACGCCAACACCTCCGCCCTCGCGGACCGTGCTGCTCGCCGAGGACGATCCGGAACTCGCGCGGCGCCTCGCAACGGTGCTGCGCGAAGATGGACTCCGAGTCGTCCATGTGACCGGAGTGGCCGCAGCCCTCGACGCGGCGCTCCGCGCCCCGCCGTCCCTGGTGTTGTTGGACCTCGATGCGCCGCGCGACGAACTCCTCGCAGCCTGTCGCAAGCTGCGAGACTCTTCGGATCCGCGCTTGCGCGAGATTCCAGTGCTGCTGGTGGCAGATGCAGCACCCAGCGAACGCGAGGTGCTGGAGGCGTTCGAAGCCGGAGCGACGGACCATCTCTCGCGCCCGATCAAGCCGGCGCTGTTGCGCTCGCGCATCCGCGGCTGGTTGTTGCGCAGCCAGCCCTCGTAGCCGGCGTCGCGAAGGTCACTTCGACGCCGCGCCGGTTATTGTTGTCGCGCGTGCCTGCCACCGACTCCTCGATCGCGACCGATCCTGCGACCTCGCGGGCCCAGAGCATCCGCGCGACCGTCCTTTTTGCCGACCTCGTCGGGTTCACGGCGTTCTCCGAAGTGGTCGGACCGGAGTCTGCCTATCTCGCGGTGAGCGGCGCGCTTCAGCTTCTCGACGGCATCGCGCGCCGCCACGGCGGCTCCGTAGACAAGTATCTGGGCGACGCGCTGATGGCCGTGTTCGGGCATCCCGTGCCGCTGGCCGAGCCTGCGCGAGCCGCCACCCGCGCCGCGCTCGAAATGCGCGATCTGCTGCGCGAGTACGCTCGCGACCTCTCGGCTCCGCTCGACCTCGTCGTGGGCATCAACACCGGCCACGTCGTCGCGGGCGACGTGCGGGGCCTCGTGATTCGCGAGTTCCACGTGCTCGGCGACGCCGTCAACGTGGCTGCACGGCTGAAGTCGCGAGCGCCGCTCGGCGCGATCTACCTCGGCGCCGAAACGCGCCGCGAGGCGGGCGACGATTTCGAATACCGGGAACTCGGTGCGCTGAAGCTCAAGGGCAAGACCGAGGAAGTCGCGATCTTCGAATTGATGCAATCGCTCGAGCGGCGCGCGGGCCGTGGCTTCGCGCCCCAACACGTGGTCGCGTCGCGCTTCGTCGGCCGGCAGCGCGAGCTGGCTGCGCTGGAGTCGCAGCTCGAGCAGCTCGTCGCCGGCCGTGGCGGCGTGCTGGCGGTGCTCGGCGCCGAGGGGATCGGCAAGTCGCGGCTGCTGGCCGAAGCGGCGGCACTCCCCGTCGCGAGCCGTGTCGCGGCCGTGCACGCGTTCGCGCGCCACCGCGGCGGGATGCTGCTCGCCGATCTGCTCGAGGCGCTGGAGACCGGCGAAGCCCGCTCGGCCGCCCGGACGTTGCGGTCGGGCGTCCTTCGCGGCGCACCGGCTGCGACGCTGGTGATCGAGACACTGACGGCGGTCGCTGCCGCCGAGCCGCTCGTCGCGGTACTCGAGGATCTGCACCTCGCCGATCCGGCGGCGCTCGAGCAGCTCCCGGCGCTGATTGCGGAAGCGAGCCGCCGCGGTGTGCTCTTCGTGCTCACGCTGCGGCCCGGCGGAGCGGACGACCTGCTGCGACGACTCGCGACGGAGCTCGCTGTCGAGCCGCTGCTGCTCGGGCCCCTCTCGCCGGAGGAGAGTCGCACTCTGGTGTCGGACCAGGCGGCCGAGCCGCTGCCGGCCGACGACGCCGAGCGCCTGCTCGCACGGAGCGCGGGGAACCCGGCGCGCCTGCTGCTCGGGGTCTTCCTGGCGCCGGCGCTGCGCGCTGAGCACGAGCACCGCCAGCAGGACGAGCGGGCGATCGACACCGAGCGGAGACGGGCGACGATCCTTTTCGCGGACATCACCGGCTTCACGGCGATGACCGAGCGCATGGGCGCCGAGCGCGCCTACCCGATCGTCGTCGGCTGCCTGCAGCTCCTCGACGAGATCGCGCGCAAGCACGGCGGCACCGTGGAGAAATACCTGGGCGATTGCGTGATGGCGCTGTTCGGCGTCCCCGAAGCGATCGAGGATGCGCCGCGCGTGGCGGCCAATGCCGCCATCGAGATGCGGCGCCGCGTGCGCGAATACAGCGAGCGGTTGGGCACCGAAGTCCAGCTCGACGTCCACAGCGGCATCAACACCGGGCTCGGGATCGCCGGCGACATCAGCGGTCCGATGCTCCGCGAGTTCTCCGTGATGGGCGCGCCGGTCAGCGTGGCGGACGTGCTGAAGGACCTGGCGCCGGCGGGTCGTGTGTACGTCGGTGAGGAGGTGGAGCGCGCCACCCGCGAGGTCTTCCTCTACCGGGAGATCGAGCCGCAGGAGCTGGAGGCGGCCCCACAGATCGGCCGCGCGTTCGAGCTGCTGTCGCAGCAGGAGCGCCTCCACCGGGCACGCATCGGTGCCGAGCGGCGGCTTTTCTCGCGGCTGGTCGGGCGCGAGCGCGAACTCGAGCAGCTGCGCGACGCCCTCGCGCGGCTTCGCTCCGGCACGGGCGGGATCGCGAGCGTGATCGCCGAAGCGGGCCTCGGCAAGTCGCGACTGCTGGCTGAGCTCGCCGCCAGCGACGAGGCGAGCGCGCTCGACTGGCGCGAAGGCCGCTCCGTCTCGACGGGACAGCACCAGAGCTTCCACCCGATCGCCGATCTGTGTCGCTCCTGGACCAGCATCGGCGACGAGGACGACGAGACGAGTGCGCGCGCGAAGCTGGACGCGGTGATCCGCCGCACGCTCCCGGACGAGGCGAACGACGTGCTGCCGTTCATCGCGACACTGCTGGGTCTGCCGCTCGACGAAGACGGGCAGCGGCAGCTCGCCGGGATCGAAGGGGCGGCGCTGGAGAAACTGATGCTGCGCAGCATGGCGCAATTGCTGCGCGCGAGCAGCCGCCTGCGACCGGTCGTCGTCGTGATGGACGATCTGCACTGGGCCGATCTGTCGTCGCTCGAACTGCTCCGCGCGCTGCTCCCGCTCTGTGAGGACCACGCGATCCTCTTCGTGCACCTGTTCCGGCCTGGCTTCGAGAAGACGTCGGAGCGGGTGCGCGCGCATGCCTGGGAGGAACACGCGAGCCGGCATCTCGAGATCGAGCTGCGGCCGCTCGACGCCGAAGCCGCCCGGAGCCTGCTCAACAACCTGTTCCGCCAGGGCGACATCCCGTACGCGACGCGCCAGACGATCGAAGAGAAGGCGCAGGGCAATCCGTTCTACATCGAGGAAGTGGTGCGCTCGCTGGTGGACGCCGGGGCCGTCGAGGCGCTCGAGGGGCGCTTCCGCGCGACGGAGAAGATCCACGACGTCGTGATCCCCGGCACGATCCAGGAAGTGGTCATGGCGCGCGTGGATGGACAGCCGCTGCGAAAGCGCCAGATCCTGCAGACGGCGTGTGTGATCGGCGGCACGTTCCACCGCGACGTGTTGGCTGACGTGATGGGCAACAACGAGCGCCTCGCGGCGGAACTGGACGAACTGCAGGACGCGGAGTTCCTGGTGCCGTCCGATCGGCTGCCCGGCGAGGAGTACGCGTTCAAGCATCCGCTGATCCAGGAGGTGGCCTACGAAGGACTGCTGCTCGCGCGCCGCGAAGAGCTGCACCTCAAGGTGGGCGCTGCGATCGAACGCGCGCTGCCCCGCGACCTTCCCGGCTACACCGCGATGCTCGCCTATCACTACGGCAAGGGCGGCGACCTCGAGCGCGCCGAGGAGTTCCTGTTCCGCGCCGGCGACGAAGCGGCGCGCGCCGCAGCGCCGAGCGAGGCGCTGCACTTCTTCGAAGAGGCTTCCAAGCTCTATCTAGAGCTGCACCGGGATGGCGGCGATCCCGCGAAGCGCGCGGTGCTCGAAAGCAACGTCGCGCGGGCGCTCTACTTCCGCGGGCGCTTCGTCGACGCGATCGAGCACTTCGACCAGGCGCTCGTGTTCCTCGGCGATCGCGTCGTGCAGGGACGCGTCCGTTCCGGCCTACGCTTCGCCACGAATCTGGCGACCGTGCTCGCCCGGCTCTATCGACCCCGCTGGCGGCCGCGACGCGCCGCGACGGAACGGGAGCGCGAGATCTTCGCGCTCCGCTACGCCCGTGCCGAGGCCACCGCGACCGCCCTGCCGACGCGGCACCTCTTCGACAGCATGGACGGGCTCTCGTGGCTCCAGCGCATCGATCCCGCCAGCGTGCCGCGTTCGGCGATGTTCTACGCCGGTTGCGCGGCGGTCTTCGCCTTCGGGGGCATTTCGTTCGACGTCAGCCGCCGGCTCGGCGCGCGCGCGCAGGCGCTGGTGAGCGGCACGGATCCCGACGAGCGCCTCTACGAGCAATCGATGCGCTTCCTGGCCCGCGTGCTGGAGGGCGATTGGGCCGACGAGCACGAAATCGAGCCGCAGCGCATCGAGGAGAGCCTGCGGCGCGGCCAGCTCTGGGGCCCGACCACGTATCTCGGGTTCTTCGGCGAGAAGCGCATCCATCGCGGGGACTTCGACGACGCGCGCCGGTGTATCAATCAGATCGACGAGATCCGCGACCTCTTCCGCTTCGATCTGGCGAAGTCGAACTACTACTACCTGAGCACGCTGCTACCGCTGGAGCAGGGTGATCTGCCGCGCGCGATCGAAGCGGCGGACGCCTACTACGATCACAACCCCGAGGATCTTCTGCACATCCTCGCGCTCAGCGCGAAGGCGAAGGCACAGACGCTGCGCGGCGACCTCGAGGCGGCGGAACAGACGCTGGGACACGCCGCGGAGCTGATGACGTCATCGGCGCCCGTCCCTCCGTTTCATGCCAGCGCCTACCATCGATCCCGACTGTTGCTCGACGTCTCAGGGCTCGAACGCGCCCAGACGCTGGAGCCCGGGCAGCGCCGGCGCTGGCACGCGCGCGCCCGCGGCAGCGCACGGGCGGCGTTGCGCAGCGCCGGTCGTGTGGCGTGGCGACGTACGGAAGTGTTGCGCCTGGTGGGACGCTACCGCTGGCTGACCGGCGATCGGCGCGCGGCGATGCGCCTGTTCCTGCGCAGTCTCGAGGCTGGCCAGCGGCTCGGCGCTCGGCCCGAGATTGCAAGGACGTACGAGGAGTTGGGGCGTCGTCTGCTCGAACGCAGCGACGCGCCGAACGCGCTGCCCGCAGGTCTCGACGCGGGGCGCTGCTTCGAGCGCGCACGCGAAACGTATCAGGCGCTCGGCCTCGCCGGGGATCTCGCGCGTCTCGACGCCTTCTAATTTTCATTTGACCTGTCGTGATCGGCACCTAAGATGGGCGAAGCTGGGTTTTGCTCCCGCCGAATGGAGTCCACTCGATGAGGTCCCGTCTGATGAGCGTCGGAGTTGCGGCGACGCTGCTGTCGCTGCTCTCGATCGCACTTCTCCCCGTCCATGCCCGCGCGGGCTGCGACAACATCCCCAGCGCAACCGATGTGTTTCGCTCCGCGCAGGGCGCCATCACCGCTCCCTTCGCGGTGCCGGGCCAGACGTTGCAAGTGCGCGTGCGGCCGCAGGTGTGCGATGCCAGCTCGATCGGGCTCGGCACGCCGCCCGTTTGCGCCGCCGATTCGGCGGTCCGCGTCACGCTGATCTTCGAGCCTCGCAACGGAGCGCCCGCGAACGCCGTGGTGCTCGCCCGCGACTGCGGCAGCGCGGCCGATCCGAACTCGCTGCAATCCCGCGTGGCGCAGTGGGCCCAGCAGCTGGCCCCCACCGGTGGAACCGCCACCTGCCAGGTCGATCCGCAGCTCGATGTCGCGAGTGAGAACATCGGCCCCACGCAGGAGTGTCGGCTCGACTTCCGCTTCCCGACCGCCACCATCCCAGCGCTGCAGCTCCCGAACACGCTCACGGGCCCGACACGGATCGTGGTCGAGCCGATCGCGAGCCCGCTTCCGACGGGTCTGGTCGGCGTGCGCTGCGCCGACGCGGTCGCCACGAGCCGCACGATCGCCTGCATCGACGAGCTCTACCGCGCCGACGGCAGCTGCTCGACGCAGGCGTCGAGCGTCAACACCCGCTTCCCGAGCTTCACCGCGCTGCCCGTGCCCAACGATTTCGCAGCGATGGCTGCGCCCGGCTCCGCAACGCATCCGGCGCTGCGCTTCGCACTCGACGCGGTGGGCAACGTGCTGGCGCCGATGCAGTGGTCGGGCGTTCTCTGCCAGACCGACCCGAATTGCAGCTTCGCAGGCTTCCCGCCGCCGCAGCTCGTGCAGGTGCTCTTTCCGCAGTCGATCGGCTCGGGTCTCAACGCCAGCGGGCAGCCCGCGGCCTCGGGGGGCCCGCTCTCGATCCCGAGCAGCGAGTTCACGTCGAGCCATACGCTCCAGGGCAAGGATCTGCCGCCGATCTTCGACCCGTCGGCGTCGAGCGATGCGCTCGCGCTGTTCGGATCCACGGATGCCGTGCAGACCGTAATCCGCGTCCAGACGCAGGCGCCGGGACGCTGCAGCGTCGACCATCGCGCCTGCATCAGCGACGAGGGCTGCGCGCGCGACGTCACGACACAGACCTGTGATCTCGCCGCGCCCGATCTCCCGCTGGCCGATCTTCGCTACTGCCGGCATCCCAATTCCTGCCAGGCGCCGCAGCTGCCGTTCACCGCCGCGCCGGTCTCGGGCGGTCCGGGCCTCATCCCGTCCGCGCTCTACGCAGCGAGCACCGGAGGCTTCGTCCCGCTCGAAGCGCTGAATCTGTGCCGCGAATCGGACCAGCTCAGTTGCATCCTGAAGAACGAGCCGCTGTCCGGGGACGTCGACGCGAACGGCGACGGTGATGCGATCGACCCGGCCGTGATCGAGTTGCGCGACCGCCGGGCCGGGACCTCGCTGCCGATCGGCTTCGACGGGCTCTCCGGACTCGCTACGTCGCTGCTCTTCGAATCGCCGGCGTCGGTCGGGCCCTTCGGCCAACCGCTGCTCCAGCCGCCGGTCGCTTCGAGCGTGCGTCCCGCGGTCGTCACCTCTGGCGCATGCGCCGCACTGCTCTTCGCAGAGCCGTGGGAGAACGCCGCGAGTCCGTTGGGCATCGATTCGAACAGCGACGGCGAGGCCTTCAATTCGATCCTCCGCGTCTTCTGCCGCAAGGCGCCGGGCGTCGTCGACGAGGTGGCCGTGCGCGCCGCCGCGGCGGCGGGGATCGGTTCCCGGCTCGGCGCTTCCGCCCGGCCGCTGCTGCTCGAGAGTCCGCGCACGCTGTCGGCAATCCAGGGTGGCGGTGAGCCGCTCGTCTTCGCCGGCAACCGGCTCTACTTCCTGCTCGACGAAGCGGCGAACTCGCCGAAGTCGGTCGAGCGCACGGACGTGAACGCGCTCGGCGAACCGGCGCGCGGACCCTCGGACGCTCCGGTGCTTTCGTCCGACGGCAAGGTCACCTGCTTCAGCAGCCGCTCCGATCTGCTCGCCAGTGGAAGCCCGGATACGACCCGCTGGGACGTCTACTGTCGCGACGCCGGCACCGGAGCCGTCGATCTCGCGACCCGGCACGCGGACCCCGCGCCCGGTAGCTCGCAGTGCAGCGGCGCGATCGTGCGCGCGAACGATTCGTCCGGTGCTCCGTCACTGAGCAGTGACGGCAGGCTGGTCTGCTTCGAAAGCGACGCGACGAACCTGCTCTCGTCGGAGGTCGACCGGTACGCGGTGCGCGACGTGTTCCTCTACGACCGCACCACCTGCCGAACCGTGCGGCTCAGCGTGACGGCGAGCGGGGCAGAGGCTCCGGGAACTTCGAGCGCCTGCAAGATCGCGGCGGGCGCCGGTTTCGCGGTGTTCTCGAGCGGTGCCATGCTCGCACCGCAAGACGTGGACAACGACACCGATGCCTACCTGGTGCCGCTGCTCGGCGGCAGCTCCGACACCGACCCGTTTCGCCCCGGGCCTGCGGTACTGCTCAGCGGCGGCCTTGCGGGCAAGGCGTATCTGCCGAGCGTATCCGCGGACGGCAAGCGCGTCGCCTTCGAGATGACGACCGCGGCCGGCACGCGCACCGTGGTCCGCGACGTCGCCGGCGGCAGCGCGAGCGACGTGGTGGACTTCCAGTTCGACGGCGCGAAGCCGAAGCTGAGCGAAGACGGCCGCTGGCTCGCGCTCGACACGATCGATTCCCAGACCGGGAAGCTGCATGCCGTGCTCGTCGATCTCGTCGCGTCGATCGCGCGCAACGAGGCGGTGCTGAAGCCGCTGGCTTTGACGAGCACGCTCGAAGACGTCGGCGCCGAGTCATTCAGCGCGGTGGCGCAGGCCCACAAGGCGGGCTTCGTCAGCGCGGCGCCGCTCACGCCGCTCGATTCGACTTCCCAATGGGACTTCGACACGCATATCCAGGATCTCGACAGCGGCCTGCTGAAGCGCGTCGGTGGCGGGTCGAAGTATCCCTTCCTCTCCGGCGACGGCAGCACCGTTGCGTACCTCGAGTTCACAGCGACCGGAGGAACCGTGTTCCGCAGCGGTCCGGCGCCCGCGACCGAGGTGGACTTCGATGGAAACGGATCCAAGAAGGACCTGGTGCTGGCCGCACTCGATCTGAGTTCGGCGCCGCCCACGCTCGACATCATCGGGGCAACGACGCAGGCGGCGGTCGCGGGGGCGACGGCCGCGTACGTTGCACCAGACGGAAGCGTGCTGGTGCGCACCTGCCCCGCCGGCACCTCATGCGCAGCGACTCGTCTGCTCGCTCCTGGCGGCGCCACGCCCGCCCGAGCAACCGCGGCCGCGGTCTCCGCATCGACCGTCTGCGCGATCCTAGCCGGCGATCGACGGGTTGCGTGCGCCGCAGCGGGGGACCCTGCGCTGACCGCACTCGGTGTCGCGGCGCGAGCCCTCGGCGTCGTCGGCGACACGGTGGTACTCACCACCGACGAGAGTCCGGCACGCTTGCTGACCTTCTCGCGAACGGGATCCAGTTTCGTGCAACGGTTTGCAGGCGGGCCGGGCACGCGCCGCTTCGTGCTGAGCGAGAACAGCTTCGCTGCCTTCGACCGCTGCGAACTCGACGCGGGCGTCGATCTGAACGGCGACGGGATCGAGGACGAGTGCGTACTCGAGCTGCTCGATCTCCGTTCCGGCAAACTCGCTGAGACCGGCGCGACCGTGTTGCCGTGCACGCTGGAAGCTTGCGATCGCCGATTCCCGTGGCGTTTGTTCCCGGCCGGCGCCATCGGCGAATCCGTGACTGCGCGATTCCTCGCATCCGAGTGTCAGGAAGACGGGAACTGCGGCGGCTGCAGTGCGCAATCGTGCGCCCCGAACGGCCGCAGCTGCGATCTCGACCAGGACGGCGACTGCACGGATGTGGTGGTTCGTGAGTTCTCGTTCGGAGCGACGGCTCCGACGGTGCTCGCCACGCTCGCGAATCAGGTCGATGCCGATCCGCTCGCTGGCAGTACCTCCGGTGGCGTGGGCGGCCAGGGGGCCGTCTTCCCGACGTTGATCGGCCGTTGCGACACGGACGTCGATCCCGCCACCGAGCCCTCGACCCGTCCGTGCCAGACCAACGCCAACTGCCCGACTGGACTCGTGTGCGGGCCGCCCTTCTCGGCGCTCGCGCTGAACGACGGCGACGGCGACGGCGTGTTCGATGGCGTCGACAACTGCCCGGACAATTTCAACGCCGACCAGGCCGACACCAACGGCGACGGCGTCGGCGACGTCTGCCAGGCGGTCGTGAACCGTTGCGGGGACGGTGTGATCGGCCCGGCGGAGTTCTGCGACGACGGCACCCGCAACGGCGCGTGCGCCGGCCTCTCTTATGACCAGTGCAAGAAGCGCGGCGCTGCCGGAAGCTACTGCGACGCGAGCTGCAAGCCGGTGGTGTTCCTAGAGGTCTCGGAGATGACGGTAAATCCCACGAAGGCGGGCGTGCTGCCGGTGGAGGTGATCGGAACGCCGTACCTGAACCTCGGTGCCGCACGACCGTTCGACGGTGTCGGCTGCAAGCTGGCCGGCGGGTGCCCGGCGAACATGCTCAATCTGGCATCGATTCGCCTCGAGGGACTGCGCGCTGGCGGCGCTTGCGCGGGCGACGGTGCGCCGGTGTATGCCAAGTCCTTTGAGGCCCCGCACAGCGATCTGACCCAGGATCTGAACCTGAAGTTCCAGGTTCTGAAGGCTTCGATCTCCAAGGGCGATAACCAGGCCTGCATGACGGGCGCCTTCACAGGCGTCGAGGGTCGATTCCCGGCCGCACGTTTCGAGAGCCGGGACAACCTCAATGTCAAATAGGCGGGGCCTGGCGCGCGTGATGAGCGACGGCGGTCAGATCCCCGGTCGCCTCCAGCACGCGCGCTTCGCGGCGCGAAACCAACTGCACGTCGGGTAGCGGAGGGCCCGGACCGCTGCGGCGGCTCGCGCGCGACCTGTTGCTGACGGCGCTCTCGGGTGCGCTGTACTCGCTCGCATTCCCGCCGGCGCGGATCCGTGTGCTCGCCTGGATCGCGGCGGTGCCGTTCCTGCTGGCGCTGCGCGAAGCCCCGCTGTCGCGACGCCTCGCACTCGGTGCCTGGATCAGCCTCGTTGTCGGCTGGGGAACCGGGACCTGGATGCCGGGCGCCGTCGCGGACTATTTCGATCAGCCGCTCGCGGTGGGATTCGCGCTCTTCCTGCTCGTCACGCTGGCGATGGCGGCGCCGTACTACATGGCTTTCGCAGCCGTGTACACGCCGCTGGCCCGACGCTTCGGCGGTGTCGCCGCGACGCTGCTGGCCGGCGCCGCCTGGGCGGGCGCCGATCTGGCGCGGGGCAGGCTGCTGAACGGCGCGTTGATCTATCTCGGGAACTCGCCCTGGGCCACCTTCGGTTATTCCCAGACCGGCGTCGACAGCGTGGTGCAGATCGCGTCGGTCACGGGCGTGTACGGCATCTCGTTCACGCTCGCCTGCGCGAACGCGGCCTGCGCCGGCGCGGCCCGCGACCTCGTGCGGCAGCGCCGCATCGGAGCGCAGGCGCGGCGGGGACTCGTCGCTGCGGCACTCGTCATCGTTGGGGTGACCGGCTTCGGTGTGGTGGAGTTGCGTGGCGCTCCCGGTCCCTCGGAAGGCCACCGCACGAAGATCGCAGTGGCGCAGGCCAACCTTGGAGCGGCGGCGCGCTGGGAGAACGGCGGCGCGGTCCGCACGCTCGACGCGTATCTGCGACTGACGCGCGAAGGCTTCGAGCGGGGCCATCCCGAGATCGTCTTCTGGCCGGAGGCTGCGCTGACGTTCTTCCTCGAGCGCGAGGCGCGCTACCAGCGCGAGCTCGGTCTGGCGCTTCGTCCGGAGGGCGCGGAACTCGTGGTCGGCGCGCCGCGAGCGGAGGGCGTGGAGGAATCGGGGCCCTACCGGAACAGCGTCTACCTGGTCACTCCCGACGGCGCGCTGCGCGCCCGCTACGACAAGGTGTACCTGCTGCCGTTCATGGAGTACTTCCCGCTGCGCCTCGACTTCGTCCGGCGCCGCTTCGGGCGGGTGCGCGAATTCTCGCCGGGCGCCTCGACGCCCCCGCTTCCGACACGAGCCGGTGCCGCCGGCGTGCTGATCTGCAACGAAGCGCTGCTCCCGCAAGTGGCCGCGGAACGAATGGCCGTCGGCGCCTCGTACTTGATCAACCCGTCCAACGACAGCTGGGTCGCAGACGTGGGCTTTGCGGAGCAACAGTTCGACATCGTCGCGCTGCGCGCCGTCGAGCAGCGGGCCTGGCTCGTCCGTGCTTCGGATTCGGGGCCGTCGGCGGTGATCGATCCCTTCGGTCGGGTGCTCGCGCGAACGCAACCGCGCACGCGCGATCTGCTGCTCGCCGAGATCGGCGAGAGCCCGGGGCGCTCGCTCTACGGTCGCGTCGGCGACGCCTTCGGGGCGTCGTGTCTTGCGGCGGTTGCGCTGGCGCTCGTCGTCGCGCGCGGATGGGGCAAGGCGAGCGCTTCGCGCGACGCCACGACGTGATAGGCCTGCGTGCGGTTGCCGAGGAGGAAGTGGTACGAGCTCCACAGGTAGAGCAGGAACGCGCGCACCGGGAGTTCGCCGTGGAGCCGCGCCAGTGCGGCGTGTTCGCGCTCGAGATTGCGTGCCCAGTCGCGAACCGTGAACGCACAGCTCAGTGTATCGTCGGCCAGCTCGCTCACGCTGAAGCCCGCGCGCAGTAGCGTCCGCACGAGCCCCGGTACATCGACGTAGTTGCTGACGCCCGGGAAGATGTACTTCGTCATGAAGGCGCCGCCGAGCCTGCCCTGCTTGGACGTCACGAAGTCGCAGTACAAACCGGCGCGGGGTTGCAGATGCGCAGCGAGGAAGCCGCCCATGTGCCGGTAATCGGGCAGATGTTCGAGGCTGCCCATGAAGACGGCGCCGTCGAAGGCGCGCGCGGGGCGGTAGTCGAGAAAGTCCACGCACTCGACGCGGCAGGGAAGCTGCTGGGAGCGGATCCGCTCCGACACGAAGTCATGTTGGTCGCGGGATAGCGTGATGCCCTGCACGCGGATTCCGCGGGCGCCGGCGTACTCCAGGAACGCGCCCCAGCCGCAGCCCATGTCGAAAACCTCCATGCCCGGCGCGAGCCCGAGCGCGTCGATCGCGTACTGGAACTTGCGGATCTGGGCCGTGGTCAGGTCCTCGTCGGGCGCGGCGTAGAAGCCATGGGTGTAGGAGCGGGTGGAATCCAGCCACGCCAGGAAGAAATCGGGTGGCCGGTCGTAGTGATGCGCTATCGAGCGCTGATCGAGCCCGCGGCGGTCGAGCAGGAAGCGCAGCCACCAGAGCAATTCGCGCAGCCGGGAAGGCGACTCGTAGGCGAGGTGATCCGTCACCGGGATCACGTCTTGGAAGCTTCCCTCGAGGTCGATCCGCTCGTGCAGATACGCCTCGGCGAGAGCCATGTGGTGACCGGCGAGCAGCGCATCCAGCGCGCCGGGATCGCGAAACACCACGCGCGTGCGATGCGGATCGGAGCCGACCCGAATCGGCTCGCTCCCGGGGGCCTCCACGGTGAACGTCGCGCCGGCCTTCGCCAATCGGTCCGCAAGGCTCCGCAGCCGCTGTGCCTGATCCGCTTCCAATCCGAAATTCGCCCCCGCCGACCGCTCGTCCGCTTCGCCGCGCGCACCGTAGACCATGGCCCGGCTACTTACGAACGAACCCCTGCCTGTGCATTCTCAATATTCGTCCGCGTTGAAATCGTTCAGGTTTTCCTCCTCACCGTCAGCGCCTATCCACGGATGATACCCCCAGCGGATTCCTAGATTCAGACTCGTTCTACATCATGAACTCGTGCAGAAGCCTGCCCGCAATGCGGAACCTGGCCATTATCACGATCTCCCTGCTTCGATGTTTCCTCGCCTTCTTCCGGAGTCGCGAGGAACAGGCGATCGTCGAACTTGCGCTGCGACAGCAACTCGCGGTGTATGGTCAGAAACGCCCCAGGCCGAAGCTATCTCCGCTCGACCGAGCTTTCTGGGTCGCGCTCTCGCGCCTTTGGCCACGCTGGAAGAACCACCTTGTCGTTGTTCGCCCGGAGACCGTATTCCGTTGGCACCGCAACGGGTTCCGCCGCTACTGGAGATCGATCTCCATGCCCGGACCCGGACGACCTCCGATCTCGGAAGAAACCGAGGCCCTCATCGTGAGGATGGCTACCGAGAATTGCTGGCGAGCGCGGAGGATCCAGGCTGAGCTGATGAAGCTCGGGATTCGAGTGAGCCTCGCGACCGTGTCGCGCTACGTGCCGAGGACCAAGCCTGACCCAACACAGCAACAACGCTGGATGACATTCCTCCGGAACCACAAGGACGTGGTCTCGGGAATGGACTTCTTCGTCGTCCCAACCGTTCGATTCCGTCTGCTCTATGTGTGGTTCGCGATCGACCACGGGAGACGACGGATACTCCACTTCAACGTCACCGAAAACCCAACCGCAAGTTGGGTAATCCTGCAACT
>JANLUN010000798.1:0-6220 GCA_031363505.1 Planctomycetota bacterium
GCGATGAGCGCTGCCTGTCTCCAACGCGGCGTTCAGCGGCTGTCGCACACGATCGCGGAGTATCGAACGCGCTCCGTCGCCACGGACTCGGACGACGGACTGCAACTCGCATTCGAGCGCATGGGCTACCAAGTCGAGCTCTACGCGCTCGGTGTGCAGAACCGGCTGCCCGAAAAGTTCCTCGCCGACCTCGACGTCTTGCGTCACGGGCGCGGCCGCGTCGATCCCGAGCGCCGGGACGCCCTCGATCGCGTGCTCGTCCACGTCGCCGCATGCCGTCTGCACGACGCCGATGCCCGCGAGCACTTGGCCGCCGTTCGCACCGCGCGTCTAGGATCGGTCGGTTCCGCGCTCGAGCACGCCTGCGGCGACTACATCCGTGCTCGCACGGCTGTCTTCGATGTCGCGCGCGCGGTCGGAATCGTGATCGCGCTGACCATCCTGCTCACGCTCGTGTACTCGGCGATCCGTCTCGAGCTGCGCGCCGACGTGCGTGCGGTGGATCAACCAAGCTCGGAGCGACGCAAACGATTGCTCGCCGAGCGGGCCGAGCTCGTGCTCGAACTCGACCGCAGCCGGCGCGCAGAGCTCGAAGCGCACGAGGCGCGCGATTTCGCGGAAGCCAAGAGCGCTGCCAAGAGTGACTTCGTCGCACTCATGAGCCACGAGATCCGCACACCGATGACGTCGATCTTGGGCTACTCCGATCGCTTGCGAGAGGTGGACATCCCCGAACGCGAGCGGACCGAGGCCGTCGAGATGCTGCGGCAGAGCGGCGAATATCTGCTTCAGCTCGTCAACGACATGCTCGACCTCTCCAAGATCGAAGCCGGCCGACTGGAGATCGAGCGCGCTCCTTGCGCACTGTTCGATGTCTTGTTCGAGGTGCGCGCGTCGATGGAGGTGCGCGCCCGTGCAAAGGGGCTGGGCTTCGAGTTGCAGTTCGCGACCGCGATGCCGGACACGATTGTGACGGACGCGATCCGGCTCAAGCAGATCCTGCTCAATCTGATCGGCAACGCCATCAAGTTCACCGAAGCGGGCAGCGTCCGCGTGACGTTCGAACTATGCGAGAGCGAGGGTTCGCCGGCGTATTTTCGAATCACGGTCGCGGATACCGGCGTCGGCATGAGCGCCGAGGAGATGTCGCGCCTCTTCCAACCGTTCGTCCAGGCCGATCGTTCGACTGCGCGCCGCTTCGGCGGGACGGGACTCGGCCTCTCGATCGCGAAGACTCTGGTAGAGCTCCTGAACGGCACGATTTGCGTGGAGAGCCATCCCGGCGAGGGCAGCACGTTCGTCGCGGAGATCGAGATCGGAATGCCCGAGTCCGTGAACTACATCGCGAGCGATGAGCTCGAGCGGCTCGCGCGCCACGAAGCGTTCGACGATGTGACGCGCGCTCTGCCGAAGGTGTCGTGTCGCGTGCTCGTCGTCGACGACAGCCCGGACCATCGGCGCCTCATGAGCCATTTGCTCGGACGCGCGGGAGCAGAAGTCGCGCTGGCCGAGAACGGACATGCGGCGTTGCAACGCGTGCTGCAGGGCAAAGTCGCGGGCAAGGCGTTCGATCTGATCTTGATGGACATGAACATGCCGGTGCTCGACGGCCGGGCGGCGACGCAGCGCCTGCGATCACTCGGCTACGCGCTGCCGATCATCGCGCTGACTGCGGACTCGTCCGGCGCCGACGCGCGCCGCGCGCTCGACGCGGGTTGCGACGCGGTGTGCGTCAAGCCCGTCGATGCGGTGGTGTTGATCGAGACGGTATCCAAGCACGTGAAGCACGAAACTCCTATGGACACGAAACGGGACACGAAGCGCTCTCTCTCCGGCGTTCCTGGCGACCTCGGCGCGGCGGATGTTGAACTGAACCGGCTCGTGCAGATGTTCCTCGATGACCTCGCGCGCGACGCGCAGGACATGCAGTCGGCGTTCGTCGCCGACGACTTGGAATCCGTCGCACGCCTCGCGCACCGCCTCAAGGGGACAGCCGGTAGCTACGGATTCCCGGCGCTGACCGAGCAGGCCGCGCGACTCGAACGATCGGCGCGCGCCAAGGGCGCACACGCCGACGTCCAGCGCGAGCTCGCGACGTTGAAGGATCTCTGCGCCGCGGCGCGGAATCCGAGCTGACTCGATCGAACCGAGTCCGTCAGCGCGGACGCTTGGCGTGATCGTTCACGACCTGCGCGACACACGCCGTCAACCGCTTGCCGGTCGGAATGTGCAGGAACTCGTTCGGCCCGTGCGCGTTCGAGTGCGGACCGAGCACGCCCGTGATCAGGAACTGAGCCTTCGGGAACTTCTTCCCGAGCATGCCCATGAACGGGATCGAGCCGCCTTCGCCCATGTACACGGCGTCCTTGCCGAAGTACGTCTTCGACGCGCCCGCGACGGACGTCTCGAGCCACGGCGCGAGCGCCGGTGCGTCCCATCCCGACGCGGACTTCTCGCCTTCGAAGCGCACCTTCGCTCCGTAGGGCGGATCCTTCTCGAAGAGCGTCTTCAAGAACGCGGTCGCCTTCTCGGCGTCGCCGCTCGGCGGAACGCGCAGCGAGATCTTCACCGCCGTCATCGGACGCAGCACGTTGCCCGCGTCGTTGAGATCGGGGATGCCGCGCACGCCGGTGATCGAGAGCGCCGGACGCCACGTCCGATTCAGCATCAGCTCGACCGAATCGCCCTGGATCGGCTTCATGCCGTCGACCCACGGATACTTGCTGTACACCTCGTCGCCGAGCACGGTCGCCGCGGCCTTCGCCTGCTTCACGCGCTGATCGGGGATCGGCATGTGGAGCTCTTTCGGCAGGATCGCGCCGGTCTTCTCGTCCTCGAGGCGCGAGAGCAGCTGGCGCAGGATGCGGAAGCTCGACGCGACGATGCCGCTGCCGTCGCCGGAGTGCACGCCTTCCTTGAGCACCTCGACGATCAGGTTGCCCGCGACGAGGCCGCGCAGCGACGTCGTGCTCCACAGTTGGTCGTAGTTGCCACAACCCGAATCGAGACAGATCACGAGCGACACGTCGCCGATGCGCTTCTGCAGCGCCTCGATGTAGTACGGCAGATCGTAGCTGCCGCTCTCTTCGCACGCCTCGATCACGATCACGCAGCGCGCATGCTCGGCCTTCTGCCGTTTGATCGCTTCGATCGCCGTGAGCGATGCGAACGCGGCGTAGCCGTCATCCGCGCCGCCGCGACCGTAGAGCTTGTCGCCGCGCAGCACCGGTTCCCACGGACCGAGGCCTTCCATCCAGCCCGAGAACTCGGGTTGCTTGTCGAGGTGGCCGTACAGGAGGACCGTGTCGTTCGACGTGCCCGGGATCTCCATGAAGATCACCGGTGTGCGCCCTTCGAGCCGCACGACCTCGATCTTCATCCCCTCGATCTCGCGCGAGCGACACCAACCTTCGATCAGCTTGACCGCGCGATCCATGTGACCGTGCTTCTGCCAATCGGGGTCGTAGTACGGCGACTTGTTCGGGATCTTGATGTACTCGGTGATCGCGGGAACGATCGACTCGGTCCAAACGCGGTCGACGAAATCGGTCGTTTGCTTCTTGTCCATGGGATCCTGCGGGGTGTTGGAGTGGGCGGGACAGGATAACGCGCGTGCAGCGAATGAGGCGTCACCAACCGAGCGGTTGGTTCGCTCCGACACCGGGTCCGTACACGATGGCGTTGGCGAGCAGGCGCGTCGTGGCCGGGAACCACGCGCGGAAATCGGGCGGCGTCGCGAAGAGGATCACTTGCCCCGCTCCGGACGACTCGACGGTCGCGTACGCGGAATCGGCCAAGCGCTCGCGTGCTTCGGGCCACAAGAGACCCGAGAGCCGCACGCGATCGGCCGCGGCGAGCCGGATCGCGGTCCGCACGGGGAGCTCGGACACGAACACGCTCGACCCGTCGAAGAACACGCCGATCTCGTCTCGGCAGCCGGCCGTCAGCCAGATGTCGGGGTTGACTTCGCCGCGCACGATCACGCCGTGCGGCGAGAACGTGCGCGCGTATCGATCGCGGCGTTTGGCGTCGGACTCGGCGGCGGGCGTCGCCGGTTTCTTCGAGTCGTCCTTCTTCGCAGCCGCGTCACCGGAGGGAGCCGCTGCGTCGGTGGGCGGCGCGCTCGCGTCCTTCGGTGCACCGTTGTCGGTCGCGGGCTTGTCCGTCGCGGGCTTGTCACCCCAGAGCGCCGCTTCGTCGACCGGAGTCTTTCCTGCTTCGCGCTCGCGGCGGACCGAGACCGCGAGACTCTCCAAGTCGTCGAGCGCATCTTGCCGCAGGCGCACCGAGCTGAGGCCGAGCTCCTTGTTGCAGACCGTCGCCGCCGCCGAGCCGCTCGCGATCAGCGTGCCTCCGCCCTTGATCCACGTGCGCAGCGTGTCTCCGTTCGCCTTCAGGATCGAATCGAGATCTCCCCAGGCTTCGGGCACGATCAAGACGTTGTAGCGCCGCAGGTCGTACGACCCGAAGCTCTGCGCGTCGATCAACGTGCAGGGCAGACCGATCTCCGCGTCGATCAAGTGCCAAGTGTGGCCGAACGAATCGGTTCCGACCGGCGCATTGGAAAGCAGCGCGACGCGCGGGCGCGCGAGCAAGTCGAAGTGCTGGCCGCCGAGATCGGGACCTTCGTCGCGGCTGCGCGCACTCGACGTCGCGATCGCCTCGACGCGCGCGGCGCGGGCGGCTTGTGCGACTCGTTCGGCGACGTCGGCATCGTTCTCGTGACGGCGGACGAGCAGGCTCCAGCGCGGAAACTGTCGTCCCATCGCGCTGAACGGCTCGTCGGAGATTTGGACCTTCACTCCGAGCTCCATCGCGCGCGCGGCGAACACGACCGACGCGTCGAGGCTGCCGTCGACGACCCAGCCGTACACGGGATCCTCGGCGCGCGCGAGGGGAACGACGCCATTCGCACGCGGATCGAGCGACTGCACGCGCTTCATCGAAACGTCAAGCGCGTCGCACCAATATCCATCGACGTCGAAGCCGTGCGCCGGTGACCAGCCCGTGACGTCGTAGCTCTTCGAACGTCGCTTGCGTTCCAGCTCCTTGCGCTCGCGATTCAGCGATCCGCTGTCGTAGCGCTGATCGAATGCAAGCGTCGCCAGGACGAGCGACGCGAGCGGCTGGCGCGACGGAATGACGAGGCTTCCCTTAGGAAACTCGCGTTCGTCTTGCTTGCCTTCGAGAGTCGTCTCCACGTTCTGTCCCGTGAACGCCGCGTCGGCGCGGTAGACCTCGATGCTCTGCCCGAGGAGCATCTCGACGAGCCGCTGTTCACGGTCCGCATTGCGTCCAGGCACGAGCACGAAATCGCGTCCGTTGCCGGGGCCGTCCGCGGACACGTTGCGGCGTCGCGCTTCGGCGTAGTCCTTCAGGATCTCGCGACGATTTTTCGCGAGCGTCGTCACGTTCGCGAGGCTGCTGACCGCTTGGCGCTCGACGGCTTCGCGATACGTAGCGATCTCGCCTGACTCGCGCCGGACCGACTGACCCATGAAGCGCGCTTGCTCGTACAAGATGCCGACCGCACCGTTGAACGTGCCCCACGAGTCCGAGTAGCCGATGTACCAGGAGTCGGCCCACTCGCGCGTGTAGTAGCTCCAGCCGTTGCGGTCGAACGCGGCGCCCTGCTCGTCGCCGAACTTCTGCCACCACTTGCGCGACGCCGCGGGGAAGTACGGGTTGATCGGATCGGTCGCGGGATAGAAGAGGAACGAGTCGAGCGCGCCCATCTCGTGCGCGTCGACGAGCAGCTGCGGATGGAACGACTGGATCGCGCTCCAGCGCGCGCGCGTTTCGGGCTGCGTGCCGAAGATCCAGTCGCGGTTCATGTCGAAGAGGTAGTGGTTGCCGCGTCCGTACGGCCACCGGCCCTTGTTCATGCTGTCCGGGTCGAGGTTCTGCACGTAGCCCGCGCCTTGCTCGAGCTGCGAGAGGATGCGTTCGCGTCCATCGGGATTGAGGCACGGATCGATGACGACGACGACGTCCTTGAGCAAGTCGGTGACGTCGGCGCTCGTGCCGGCTGCGAAGTGGTGCGCGACTGCCATCGACGCATCGGAGCCCGACATCTCGTCGCCGTGGATGCTGAAACCCAGCCAAGCGATGGCCGGTGTGCTCTTGACGATGCGCTCCAGCTCGGGCGCCACGACCTCGCGCGGATCGGCGAGCTTCTGGATGTCGGCGCGGATGGCGTCGAGGCGGGCCAGGTTCTCCG
>JANLUN010000843.1:0-13702 GCA_031363505.1 Planctomycetota bacterium
CGCGAGCGGACAACAATCTCGAAGAAACGTCGCTCGGCGACGAAACTCGCTCGCGCGGACCGCGAGGCGATCGACGCTCGGTGCGCCGATCAGCCGACGGCCAGCACCGCATGCCCTAAGCGAACTGCCCTACGGTTCGAAGCGGAACCCGTAGCTCGGCGGCACGGACTTCTGGCGCGCGTTTCGTGCGGGCGGGGTGGCGACGAGGGGAATCACGGTTCGTCGCCCGCGCAGGAAGCGTCGAGCCGCCGCGTCTTGACCAATTAGCATGGAGGGAGCCCCGTCCGAGACGGAGCTCCCTCGTACTTTCAAGCGCTAGGCGCGTCTTAGCCTTGCAGCAGGCTCAGCGCGAGCTGCGGCTGCACGTTGGCTTGCGAGAGGACGGACACCGCAGCCTGTTGCATGATCGAGTTGCGGGTCAGGTCCGACGTTTCCATCGCGATGTCGACGTCGCGGATGCGGCTTTCGGCGGCCGACAGGTTCTCACGCGAGTTTTGGATGCTCGCGAAAGCGCTCGTCAGACGGTTCTGAGTAGCACCCAGCGTACCGCGCGCCGTGTTCAGCGTTTCGATCGCGGTGTCGATGTCGGCGAGCGCCAAGTTGGCGTTCGCAGCCGTGTCAGTCGTGACGGTGTCGACGCCCAGCGAGCCCGAGGTGCCGTCTTGCAGACCGACGTCGATCGTCTCGTTGGCGTTGATGCCGACTTGGATCGACGCGGTCGTGGCCGAACCGTCGAGCAGGTTCACGCCGTTGAACTCGGCCGAATCCGCGATCCGGTCGAGCTCGGCGACGAGCGATTGCACTTCCGTGTCGATCGTGGCGCGGTCAGCGCTCGACAGCGTGCCGTTGGCCGCTTGGATCGACAGCTCGCGCATGCGGTTCAGGATGTTGCTCGACTCGTTCAGCGCGCCTTCGGCCGTCTGAACGAGGCTGATGCCGTCCTGCGCGTTGCGGGAAGCAGCGCCGTAGGAGCGAATCTGCGAACGCATCCGCTCGCTGATGCCGAGGCCGGCGGCGTCATCGGACGCACTCGCGATCCGCAGACCCGACGACAGTCGGGAGAAGTTGCCTTGCAGGCGACCCGAAACCGCGCTTAGGTTTCGTTGCGCCGTCAGGGCAGCAATGTTTGTGTTGACTCTAAGTCCCATTGAATTTCGTTCCTTGGATAGATTCCTGTGTTACGCACACGTCGAGAGTTCCGGACCTCCATCTCCAACTCGAGCTTCGGATCGTGGGCCCTCGTCTTCGACCGTGGTTGACACGTCCACGGCCGCGTTGACGCGCGTGCGTTGGGCCTCGGGTCCGTCGCGGAGATCCCGGATGAGCATTGACGACCGTCGTGTCTTGACGCGGCACCTTGGCACGAGCGCGCGCGTCGAGATCGGACGGTTCGAATCGCGAGTTACTGAAAGAGCGTTCGGCGTGCTGAGTTGGGAGGACTGCCTTGCGACAGCCCTCCCCATCAGCGATCGGCACTAGAGGCCGAATTCCGTTGCTAGCCTTGGAGCAGCGTCAGAGCGATTTGCGGTTGGACATTGGCCTGCGACAGGACGGACACGGCGGCCTGTTGCATGATGGAATTGCGGGTCAGGTCGGCCGACTCGGACGCGACGTCGACGTCGCGGATCCGGCTCTCGGCCGCAGCCAGGTTCTCGCGCGAGTTCAGGATGCTGGCGTACGCGCTGGTGAGGCGGTTTTGCGCGGCACCGAGAGCACCACGAGTGGTGTTGAGGGTTTCGATCGCGATGTCGATGTCCGCGAGCGCCAAGTTGGCGTTCGCAGCGGTGTCCGTGGTCACCGTGTCGACGCCGAGCACCGTAGTGTTCGCGTCTTGCAGCGCGACGTCGATCGTCTCGTTGGCGTTGATGCCGACTTGGATCGATGCGGTCGTCGCCGAGCCGTCGAGCAAGTTGACACCGTTGAACTCGGCGGAGTCCGCGATTCGGTCGAGCTCGTTGACGAGCGCTTGAACTTCCGTGTCGATCGTCGCGCGGTCGGCGCTCGAGAGCGTACCGTTGGCCGCTTGGATCGAGAGCTCACGCATCCGCGTGAGGATGTTGCTCGCTTCGTTCAGCGCGCCTTCGGCGGTTTGAACGAGGCTGATGCCGTCCTGCGCATTGCGGGAAGCGGCGCCATAGGAACGGATCTGAGAACGCATGCGTTCCGAGATGCCCAAACCGGCGGCATCATCGGACGCATTCGCGATCCGGAGACCCGACGAGAGTCGGGCGAAGTTGCCTTGCAGGCGCCCCGAAACCGTTCCGAGGTTTCGTTGCGCCGTCAAGGCGGCGATGTTGGTGTTGACTCGAAGGCCCATACTGGCTTCCTTTGCTTACTCCGGCCTCTAGTGGTTTCGCTGATGACGAAGAGCAGTCGGGTGCCGGATGAACTCCCTCAGCTCGCGTTTGTTCTCGGAGGGGCTCGCCGGCGCATGAGCGCGTGACGGCGATTTTTGGGGCCAGCGGCACGCGAGCCGCGATCGTCCTCCTTATGTATTCACGCCCGTCGTGAATGGACGCGCTCCGGCACCTGCGGCGCGTCGGTGCCCACGCGACCGACGGTGCCTGTCCATCGTTTCACGTCCGTCGTGCAGAAGAGATTTCCGAGCGCTCGCGGCCCGCTCGAAAGATCGCGGTGTGCGTGAATCGCGGACACTACAATCCCGCGCATGCCCGCCCGGATCCTCGTTGCCGACGACGAAGCGGTCGTGCGCGCGGGCGTCGCGGCCCTGTGTCGCGCGCTCGGTTACGAGACGATCGAAGCGACGTCCGGCGCACAGACCCTCGCTCGCTCACGCGCCGAGCGTCCCGACGTCGTGCTGCTCGATCTCTCGATGCCCGAAGGCGATGGGCTCGAAATCCTGCCGAAGCTGGTCACGCTCGACGTGCCGCCCGCGGTCGTCGTGCTCACCGGCGCGACCGGCGTCGCCACCGCCGTCGAGTCGATGCGCGCCGGCGCGGCGGACTATCTGCAGAAGCCGGTGCGACTCGAGACGCTCGACGCCGCGCTCGCGCGCATATTGAAGACGCGCGCGGTCGTGCTCGAGCGCGATCGATTGCGCGGTGAGTTGGCGCGCCTTCGCTCCGGACCGATCCTCGGCGAGTCGCGCGCAATTCAGCAAGTGCTCGACACGCTCGCACGCGTCGCCGCGACACCGCGCACGACCGTGTTGATCCTGGGCGAATCCGGCGTCGGGAAGGAGCTCGTCGCGCGCGCCGTTCACGAGCGATCGAGTCGCGCGCACGGGCCGTTCGTCGCGCTCAATTGCGCCGCCTTGTCCGCATCGCTGCTCGAAGCGGAACTGTTCGGCTACGAGGGCGGCTCGTTCACGGGCGCCGCGAGCAAGGGCCGCGAGGGATTGATCGCCGCCGCCGAAGGCGGCTCGCTGTTCCTCGACGAGATCGGCGAGCTCGAGCGCGACCTGCAAGCGAAGCTCCTGCGCGTCTTACAGGAACGCGTGTACCGGCCCGTCGGCGCCGACACGGATCGCGCGATGGACGTGCGCATCCTCGCATCGACGAACCGCGATCTCCCGACGATGGTCGAAGCGGGCGGTTTCCGCGAGGACCTCTTCTACCGACTGAACGTGATGTCGATCCGCGTGCCGGCGCTGCGCGAGCGCGCCGACGACATCCTGCTTCTCGCCGGCCACTTTCTAGCGCACTTCCAACTCGAGTTCGGCCGCGAGTACGACGGCTTCTCTCCCGATGCACGCCGCCGGTTGATGGAGCACACCTGGCCGGGCAACGTGCGTGAGCTGCGCAACGCGATCGAACGCGCGGCGCTCCTCGCGCAGGGTGGGCTCATCGAAGCCGATCATTTGTTCCCACCGTCGTCGAATGAGCGATCGGCCGACGACCGAACGGAAGGCCGCGTGTCGCTCGGCGATCGGCTCGCGTCCGAGCTCGCGCCGTCTGACCGCTCCCTCGCGAGCATCGAGAAGGCTTGGATCTTGAAAGTGCTCGCCGACAGCGCCGGCAACCGCAGTCAGGCTGCGCGCGTGCTCGGGGTCAATCGCACGACGCTCTACAACAAGCTCAAGGTCTACGGGCTCGAGTAGCGAGCCCGTCCCATTTTTCGAGGCCGGCCGTCGAGAACGGCCCGCGCGCGCGTCCAATCCGGCAGCGATTGCCTTCCGAGCGCCCGCTCGGAACCTCCGCGCGGAAAAAACTGCGCGATTTCGACGCTAGCCCATCAAGCGTTTCGCCCTGACCGGACGAAACAGAGGGCCGGAAGCGCTTTCACGCACGCGCTTCCAGCCCCCATGCAACAAAGGTCCATCCCCCTCGACGCTCGCGCACCGCACTTCGACCCCGAGCTCTCGGACGCGATCGCGAGCGGCATCTGCGTGCCGCTCTCCGCGCTGCGCGCATCGATGGAGTCGCTGGCACGCGGATTGGATCCCCGTGATCCCCGCGCGACGCTTCTTGCCAGTGCATTGGACGAGGTCGTGCGCATGGGAAGAAACGTCCAAGCCTTGCTCGACATCGCTATTCCGCCGCCGCTCCGCCCGCTCGACTGCACATTGGAAGAGATCGCGCACGCCGCGCTGCAATCGATCGGGCCGGATCAACGCTCGCGCGTGCTGCTCGCCGTCGAATCTGGTCGCTCACGGATCTTCGTCGACGGCCCATGTCTCTCGAGCACCCTCTCGCATCTGATCGAAGCGGGTTTGTGCGAGACGAGCCACCCCGTGCTCGTGAGCGCGCGCAGCTCCGGCGGACGCTGCATGTTCAGCATCGTCTCGGTCGCGCGCACTGCGTCGCAGACCACCACGCGTTCCTCGCCGCGCCTCGGCATCGAGCTCGCGCGCCGTCAGATCCAGCGCCTGGGCGGCGATCTCTCGCTCCATCGCACTCTCCACGACCAAGTGATGTGGCTCGTGCATCTGCCGTGTGTCGGCGCGCAGGAGGCAGCGTGAAGAGCGCCGCGCTCTCGATCCTCGTCGTCGACGACGAACGGCCGATCGCTGCATCGATCGCGTCGCTGCTCACGCGGCGTGGTCATCGCGTGTCCATCGCGGCCAGCGCGGAGGAAGCGCTCGAGTCACCGACACCTGACGTGCTCGTCGCCGACGTCGCGCTGCACGGTCTCTCCGGTCTCGATCTGCTCGCAGCGTTCAAGGCCCGCGGCGGCGCACCGCGCACGATCTTTCTCAGCAGCCGACCGACGGTCGACCTGTGCCGGAGCGCGCTCCTCTTGGGCGGCAGCGAGTTCCTC
Source organism: Planctomycetota bacterium (assembly GCA_031363505.1). Lineage (GTDB taxonomy): Bacteria > Planctomycetota > UBA1135 > UBA1135 > JANLUN01. Next base: position 5,221 of record JANLUN010000843.1, read on the forward strand.
ACGAAGCCATTCCGTCTCGACGATCTCGTCCGCGCGATCGAAGCCGCGCCTTCCGCGGTCGTGCCGACCGAACCGCGCGCGCCGTTCGCCTCGGGTTTGTCGGGGGCATCGACCGCGTCGAACGAGCGCGAACCCGCCTGGATCTTCGAGCGCACGTACGACTCGACGCCGCTGTGCGTCGAGCGCGCGGCGCGCGACATGACGGCCTTCGCGCTCCGCTGCGGCATCGGTCCGGCCGCGCGTGCACGCGTGGCCAGCGCGACGAGCGAGCTCGTCGACAACGCCCGGCGCCACGCTTACGTGAACGGACCCGGTGCGATCTTCGTGCGCGCGGAGAGCGACGGCCGCGAGATCAGCGTCGCTGTGCGCGACGAAGGTCGCGGCTTCGAGCCCGCGAGCCTGGCAAGCGGTTCGCTCGAGGACGGTTTCGCACGCGCGATGTCGCTGAGCGAGGACTTCGAGATGCACAGCGCGCCCGGCGAGGGCACGTGCGTGACGCTTCACTTCACCGTATTCCGTGTCGACTTCGACGAGGACGCGTCGATCGATCTCACCGAGCTCGACTTCCTGACGCCCGACCTTTCGCGCCGCGTGTTGCACGCGCTGCGCAAGCCCGACACGAAGGACCTCTTCCAGTTGTCGCCGGCGCTCGCCGTCGTGGTTGGACGTTTACTCGCGGGCCCCGATCAACGCCGCAGCGTCGAAACGGCGCTCTGGAGCTGACCCATGGCGCTCGACGACTTCGACTCCATTCCGGCGGGGCTCCGGCCCCAAGGACCGTCTGGGTCTGACGACGAGGATCTGTTTGATTTCCCCGCCGTCGATCTGGCCGGACAAGCCGCGCCGGCACCGGTCGCGACTCCCGCGCCGGCTCCCGCTGTGGCCCGTGCACCGATCGCGGCACCGCCGCAGCAAGTATCGCCGCCAACGAGCGGGGCTCGCACAGCGCCGACGACGACTACGCCGCCGTCACCCGCGGTCGAACAACCCGCGGAAGAAGTGCAACGCGGCCCGTTGCCGAGCGCGAAGCCAATTGCTCGCAAGCCGGCGCTGACGTCGGTCGAGCCGGAGCCTCTCGCAGCGCCCGCCGCCGAGACGACTGAATCACCCGCGAAGAAGAGCCGCTTGCCGCGCTCGCTTCCGGGTTCGCGCGTCACCTGGCTCGTGATCGGCGTCCTCGTGCTGAACGTCGTCGGGTTCGGAGCTTTGTGGGCGAGCAACCGTTCGTACCGCAATGGACTCGAAGGTCTGCGCGACGACTTGGTCGTGACGATGCACGATTTGCGTCATGGCGTGACGGATTCGACGTCCTCCGCGCCGACGGCGCAGGCATCGCAGCACGCCGAGCCCGTTCCGAGTAGCTCAACCGAACACGCGCACTCGCAAGCTTCGCCGCTCGCGCCGCACGAGGAGACGACGCTCCTGCTCGCGCGCCAAGAGATCGACGACGGTGAGCACGTGCAGGCGCGCAAACGCTTGTACCGCTTGCTCGCGGTCGCCGACCGGATCGACGCCGACCTGCGCAAGGACATCGAAGCACGCGCCATGTACTTGGTCGGTGATAGCTATCGCCGTCAGGCCGATGCGCGCCGGGAGGAACGACCGTGATTCTGTCGGCTGGAACGAGCGTGATCGCATCGCTCCTTCTCGCACTGCTTACGGCCGCCGCACCCGGCGGCTACGAGCTGCGGCTGCGCGATGCCGACGGAGAAGTGTTGTGCTCGCTGCAAGCGAAGAGCGCCAGCGTCGAAGCCATCTTGAACGACATCGCCGAGCGCACCTCGCGTTCGGTCACTGGGCTCGAAGGTCACGGCGTCCTCGAGTCCGTGAGCGTGCTTCTCGAAGAGCGTCCGCTGAATCAAGCGATCACCACCGTCCTGGGCTGCGCGGGTTTGCGCGCGCGGATCACGTCGGACTCGATCGAAGTCCTGTCCGATCTCGGTCAGCGCGCCACGGCGGACGAACTCGATGATCAGACGGAAGTCTCGTACCTGCGCGCACTGAAGAGCTACCCGGATGATGCCGGCCGAGCGCGCGCGGAGTTCACGCTCGCGGAGATCCAAGAGCGCCGCGGGAACGATGCGGCTGCTCTCGCCCACTACGAGAGCGTCGCGCGCGACAGCGCGGACGATGCGCTCGCACCCGACGCGCTCCTGGCCGCCGGAACGATCCTCGAGCGCATGGGTGATTGGCACGAGGCGACGCGTCCATTCAGCGCGCTCGCGAACATGCCCGATTTCCATCCGCATCAGCCGAAGGCGCGCCTCGAGATCGCGCGCTGCATGACGTACACCGGCGATGCGCGACAAGCGCTCTTCATGCTCGAGGCGCTCGAGCAAGCCTTCCCCGCCAAGTCGTCGAAGGAGCGCCAAGCGCGTCTCTACGTCCGAGCTCGTGCGCTCAACGGCACCGACCAGCACGGCGCCGCGCTGCGCGCACTCGAGTCGGCCGAAGCGATGGGTGCCGACCCGCAGGAGAACGCGCCCGCGCTCGAACTGCGCGCCGAAGCACTCGAACACTTCGGGCGTCCGGCCGAGGCCGCGCGCGCGTGGCTTTCGTTCTCCGAGCACGCGCGTTCGAGCGACCGCGATCGCGCACTCGTCAACGCCGCCCGACTTTCGCTCGACGCGCACGATTGGATCGCCGTCTTGATGATCGAGAAGCTCGCGCGCTGCTCAGGCGCGGAAGGCGACATTGCGGCGAGCGCGCGCGCGGCGCGCCAAAGCCTCGGGCTCGAAGCGTCCGATGCAGGCGGCTCGTCACCCGAGACCGATCTCCTGCGCGCCGAAGAGCTCTTCAACGAGCGTCTCTTCCGTCAAGCCACGCAAGCGTGCGAGGCGCTCTATCGCACACGCGAACTCTTCGACGAGTCGCTCTTCACGCGTCTCGTTCTCTTGTACGCCCGTGCACTCGACGCCGATCGCGGTGTCGACTCGGCCATCGGCGTGCTGCGCGCCGCGGTGCGCTCGCTCAACGAAGTTGAGAGCCGCAAGGCCGTGTACGTCCTGGCGGGCGAGCTCTACGAGAGCCACGAGCTCTTCGACGAAGCGATCGCCGCCTACGGAGGAACGCTCTGATGATGAAGTTCAGTCACGCGATCAACACGCTCGTCGCGAGCGTCCTCGTCCTGCCCGCGCTCACGTTGCAAGGCGGCCGCGAAGGCGGTCTCGAGCAAGCGCTGTCCGACACCGTGCGCGCGCTCGAGTACCTGACAGGCCTCGAGTCAAACGTTCAGAAGGATGCGCGCACGGCGGTGCCGTTCCTGCGCGATGCCACCGAGGCGCCGCTGCCCGATCCGCGCGAGAGCGACGAGCGCCTCGTCGCACTTCGCAACGACGTCGCGCGCCTCCAGATGATCCACGACGAACTCACCGGTCGCGCCGGTGCCACGAGCGGCGGCGCGAGCGCGCTTCTCGTCGATCCCGATCATGCGTCGACCCCGATCACGATCACGACCGGTCTCTCCGACGAAGTGCGCGACTCGATCTCGGGCACTCCCCCGCCGCGTCCGGCGCGCGCTGTAGCTGGCGAGACGATCGAAGCGCCGGGCTTCTGCGCCGATCCCGCGCGGCGCGGCCAAGCGCTCTATCACGCGAGCCGCTACGAAGAGTGCGCGCAGTTTCTCGCGACCATCGAGAACGATCTGCGCGCGACGTACTGGCTGGCGCGTGCGGAGGAGAAGCTCGGTCGCACCGAGGAAGCGCTGCGCGGATACCGCCTCGTCGCACAGTCGAAGGACGACACCGCGCTCGCCGAGCGCGCGCGCGCCGACGCCGAGTTCCTCGAGTGGCAGCGCGAGTTCGCGAAGAAGCAGAGCGCCAAGTCGCCGAGCGCGAAAGGTTCGCGCTGATGTCCGAGACGGCCGTTTCACACGACTTGTCGCAGATGGTCGGGACGCTCTCGACGATCTCCGACCACTTGGTCGCGAGCTACGCGGCGCTATCGGAGCGTGCCGAGCACGTCGAGAACGAGCTCGTCGCCGCCAACCAAGCGCTCGAGGAGAAGGTCGCCGAGCTCGATGCGCTGCGCGGCCACCTCGAAGCGATTCTGTCGGCGCTTCCTACTGGGGTCGTCGTCCGCGATCGCGACGGACACGTCGTGCGCGCCAATCCTGCCGTCAGCACGATCCTCGGTACGCAAGACGGCGAGCTCATCGGCGTTCGCACGCACCCGCATCTGTGCGGCGCGAAAGCCGACGGATCGAGTCACGAGATCGTCCGTTCGAACGGCACGCGCGCCGTCGTTTCGGCGCGCTGGTCGCCCGTGTACGGCGCGCGCGGCGAATCGCTCGGCTCCGTCGAAATCCTCGACGATCGCACCGAGCTCGCGCAGCTCTCCGAGCGTCTGCACAACCTCGACAAGATGGCCGCGCTCGGAAACATGGCCGGCGGCATCGCGCACGAGATCCGCAATCCAATGAACGCCATCGGAGGCTTCGCGGAGCTCCTGCGGCGCGAGTTCGAACCCAGCACGCGCCAGCACCGCTTCGCCGCGCGCATCTGCGAAGGCGTCGCGGAAGCGGACGCGATCATCACGAACGTCCTCAGCTTCGCGAACCCCGAGCGTCTGTGCCTCGAAGCAGTCGATCCGACGGAGCTCGTCACGGCCGCGATTCGCTCCGCCGAAGGCAGCCTGCCCGACGAAGCGCAGCGCGAACGCTGGCAGATCACGCACGACGTCGACGCGCCGGCGTTTCAAGCCGATCGCATCAAAGTGCGTCAAGCACTGCGCAACCTCGTCGCGAACGCGCTGCAAGCGCAACCCGAAGGCGGGCGCGTGCACGTGGAGCTGCGTATCGCCGAGGGCGACGTCGTCGTGCGCATCGACGATGCGGGGCCGGGCATTCCCGCGCGCCTCCGCGGCCGCGTCAGCGAGCCGTTCTTCACCACGCGAGCGGCCGGTACCGGCCTCGGTCTCGCACTCGTCCACACGATCGCCGAACTGCACGGCGGTCGATTCGAAGTCAGTGAACAACGTTCTTCTTTCGGCGGGGCCGCGATGGTCTTCCGCTTTCCATTCAACCCAGCCCGTTAGGTTCCAACGATGTCCATCCAACGCATCCTGGTCGTCGACGACGACACCCTGAGCCGTGAGTTCCTTGTCGAAGCGATCACCGCGCTCGGTTATCAGCCGATCGAGGCCAAGAATGGCAACGAAGCGCTGGAACGTACGAAGTCCTCGCAACCCGACTTGGTGCTGACCGACCTGCGCATGCCCGGCGTCGACGGCATGGAGCTCGTCAAGAACCTGAAGAGTCAGTACCCCGAGCTGCCGACCGTCATGGTCACGGCGCAGGGCACGATCGAGTCCGCGGTCCAAGCGATGCGCAACGGCGCCGCGGACTTCCTGTTGAAGCCGACGACGCCCGACGCGATCGCCGCGGTCATCGGCCGCATCGACCGCACGACGCGACTCATCCGCGAGAACCAGTACCTGCGCGCCGAGATCGTCGGCACCGCGCCGCCGAGCATGGTTGCGAAGAGCCCCACGATGCTCGAGATGCTGCGCACCGCGTCGCGCATCGCGCGCTCGAAGGGAACGGTGCTCATCACCGGCGAGAGCGGCACGGGCAAAGAGCGCGTCGCTCACTACATCCACCAGAACAGCCCGCGCTCGAACGGCCCGTTCATCCGCGTCAACTGCGCGGCGCTCTCGGAGCAACTGCTCGAGTCGGAGCTCTTCGGTCACGAGCGCGGCGCGTTCACCGGCGCGCACAAGGCCCGCGAAGGACGCTTCGAGCTCGCTGACGCCGGCACGCTGATGCTCGACGAGATCGGTGAGATCTCCGCCAACCTGCAAGCCAAGCTCTTGCGCGTCCTCGAAGAGGAGGAGTTCGAGCGCGTTGGCGGCACGAACACGCTCAAGGTGGACGTGCGCGTCATCGCGACGACCAACCGCGACTTGGAAGCCGAGATGCGCGCCGGTCGCTTCCGCGAGGACCTCTACTACCGCCTGCACGTCCTCCCGATCCACCTGTCGCCGCTGCGCGATCGTCCCGAGGACCTGAGCCCGCTCGCCCACCACTTCGCCGAGTTCTACGCGAAGCAGAACGGCCTCGAGGTGCCGCAGTTCACGCCGGCCGCGCTCGACGCGCTCAAGGCTTGGAGCTGGCCCGGCAACGTGCGCGAGCTTGAAAACGTGATTCAGCGCGCGGTCGTCATGCTGCGTCACAAGACCATCGACGTGTCCGATCTCGCGTTCGGACCGATGACGCAAGGCACGGGGACCGAGGGCAAGCTGCTCCAAGGCCCGCTGCCGACCGCCGCGCTCGGCGAATCGCTCGCCAACCGCAAGATGGAAGAGATCGAGCGCGTCGCGATCCTCGCCACGTTGCAGTCGACACGCGGCAACAAGACCGAAGCCGCACGTCGGCTCGGACTCACGGCGCGCACGCTCAGCAACAAGATGAAGCTGTGGCGCGCGTCGGGGCTCGTCGCCTAGGAGGCGGATCATGGACCTCGGCGGCGTACAGCACGATCTCCTGATGAAGTTGCTCTCGGCCTCGAGCCTGCGTGCTCGAGTGATCGCGAACAACATCAGCAACCAGAACGTTCCGGGCTTCAAGCGCCAAGTCGTGCGCTTCGAAGAGCTGCTCGGAGCGGAGCTCTCGTCCGGTGCGGACGGAACGTCTGGTTCGGACAAGCTGCTCGCCGTCGAGCCGCGGATCGACACCGATCGGCTGACGACGGCCGGACAGGACGGCAACAACGTGAGCATGGAGCTCGAGCGCAACGCGATGGTCGAGAACCGCCTCTTGTACGACACGTACGCGCAGATCCTGCAGACGCGCACGGACATGATGCGCCTCGCTATTCAGGAAGGTCGTTGATCATGAGCAGCATCGAAAAGCTCTTCTCAGGGATGCGCGCGTCCGCCTCGGGCCTGTCGGCCGAGCGCGTGCGCATCGACGTGATCGCGCGCAACATCGCGAACGCGAGCGTGACGAAGATGGCCGATGGCAGCGGGCCCTACCGCCGGCAGGTCGTTCACTTCGCACCGATGCTCGCCAAGCAAGCCGACGGGCTCGCGACGCAATCGGGAAGCGCACCGCTGTCCGTCGGTGTGCGCGTGTCAGGCGTCAGCGACGACGTCTCGTCGCCGTTCGAACGCATCCGCGATCCGGGTCATCCGGACGCGGACGCGGACGGCATGGTGACGATGCCGAACGTCAACACGACGCGCGAGATGGCGGACATGATCACGGCCATGCGCGCTTACGAGGCCAACATCGGCGCGCAGGACACCTTCGTTCGGATGGCGGAGCGCGCTCTGCGTCTCGCGCAGTGACATGACCGACGTTTCCTGAACTCTCCTTCCCCACGAGAACTCCCCCATGGTCGACCGCATCGGTTCCCAGACGAGCTTGGCGCAAGCCGCGATCGAAGCGGCGCTCAAGCGGCAGAGCGCCGCGCTCGAGCGCCTCTCGCAAGCGGCTTCGCCTGCGTCGGAGTCGGCGCCCGCCGTCGACTTCTCGTCGGCGTTGAAGTCGGGGATCTCCGAGATTGACGCTCAAGTGAAGCGCGCCGACACGCTCGCGCTCGACGTCGCCACGGGGAAGGTGACCGATTTCCACGAGGTCGCGGCCGCTCTGAAGCAGTCCGATCTCTCCCTGCGCTTCGCACTCGAGGTCCGCAACAAGTTCATCGACGCCTACCGCGAAGTGATGCGGATGGGTGTGTGAGTAAGGACATATGAAAGCGCTGCTGCAGAAACTCTTCTCGGAGCTCCAGTCCGCCGGCATGGCGACGAAGGTCGTCGTCGGGGCTGCGCTCCTCGCGATCGTGGGCTTCGTCGGCTACGCCGGAGTGCGCTCGCAGGATCCGCACTTCCGACTGCTGTACAGCGGACTCGACGCGTCGCACGCCGCCGCGGTGCAGAACGCGCTCGCGCAGGGCAACGTCCGCTACCAAGTCAGCCAGCCGCCCGCGCCGTTCGTGGTGCACGTCGAAGACAACGCGTTCTACCAAGCACAGAACTTGGTCGCGATCTCCGGCGCGCTCGAGACTGTTCCCGCTGGCATTCAGACCGGCAACGGCGGCGCGTCGTCGGTGTTCCTCTCCGCGCCGGAGCGCGCACAGACCGTGCTCAAGCGCGAATGGCAGGAGCTCGAGAAGCAACTCGCCGAGCTCGACTTCGTCGTCCGCGCGCACGTCAGCACCTCGACGCCCGATCCGTCTCCGCTGCGCAAGAGCGCGCCGATGACCGTCGCGGTCACGCTCCAAGTGCGCGGCGGCGAAGAGCTTTCGAAAGCGCAAGCGAACACCGTCGCGAAGCTCGTCCGCTACCGGTTCAACGTGCCGTCGGCGAACGTGATGATCTCCGACCAGAGCGGTCGCAGTCTGTTCGAAGGTACACCGGATTCGACTCTCGCCGCAGCCGCCACCGAGGCGCTCGAACATGCCGCGCAGTACGACAGCGAACTCGCGCGCAAGACGAATCAGGTGCTCGACCGCATCTTCGGCGAAGGCATGGCCTACGTCGT
>JANLUN010000051.1:0-1625 GCA_031363505.1 Planctomycetota bacterium
CAGGCGCGCACGTCCGCGTCGCGGCCGAAGAACGACTCCGCGTCACCGACGTCGTAGGGCATCAGACCCTGGTAGGGACACCGCGCGCTGGTCGGTGTCACCCCGTTGCTGAGCAGAGCGGCGTCCTGTCGCAGGATCGCCTCCTCGAGGTGCGACTCGGACCACAGGATCCCGCTCGGGTCGACGAGGGCCCCGTTCCCGCCGCATTCGGGGAAGAACGTCGTCAAGATCGCGCCGTTTACGCCGCTCAGCTTGTCGAACGCGGTCGGAAAAGAGGGATAGCCACCGACCCACACGTCGTTGTTGCCGTCGACCGCAACCGCGCGCACTTGAATGCCGGTCGTGCGCTGGAAGATGAGGATGCACTCGTCCTGCGCATCTTCGACGATGCCGTTCGCGCCGCCGGCGCCGTCGGTGATGTTCGGCCACGCGAGGATGTTGTTCAGCCCGCGCGACGTGCGGATCAAGCCGTCGCCGTCACGGTCGACCGCGGTGCTGTATTGATAAGGAGGCGCGAGGTACTGCCCGTTCGGATTGGGCGTGCCGCCGGCGTCGACACGCGTGCCGCCGACGACGATGCCGATCTTCACGACCGAGCCCTTGCCTCCAGAACTCTCGGCGCGATTCCCTACCCACACGTTGCCGAAGTCGTCGACGGACGTGCGTGATGGATTCTTGCCCAGCGGATCGGGCGCCGTCCGATACTCGGCCAAGATCTCGCCCGTCAGTGCGTTGATGCGCACAACCGTGCCGCGGTCGGAGCACGCGATGATGACGAACGAGAACTCCGCGGGCGGCGGCACGACGTCCAGTTGCAGCTGGTTGGCGACGCCGTGGTTCACGTTGGTGAGCACGCCCTCGTCGAAGTCTGCGTTCGTCGTGTAGGTGCGGCTCTGCTGGCCGAAGGCCGGGCTCGCGGCCCAAGTGGCGACCATCAGACCGGCGGCGAGTGCGAGCTGGCGCGACGCGCCAATCCACGGGTGTCGAATCATGGGAGTGCTCTGCGGATCAAACGTCCGCGTGCGTTCGGAGAGAGAGGATCGGCACGGCGCGAAAAGCGCGGACCGCGCGGCGGACTGCGAGCACCTCACCGCTCCGGACGGTGATAATGAAAATTCTTAGGCGAGGATTAGAAAGCTCTAGCGTTGGCCGGTCAAACGGAACCCCTGCAGGAAATTGCAATCTCCTTCTCCACTTGCTGCAACTGCGTGATCGCCGGGTGAGTCGGGCCGGCGAAGTGCGCGTCGCACCGAGCGAAACGATGAGTTTGATGCGTGCTCACCGAGTCGCCTGTTCGCTCGCGATCGGCTCTCCGATCCCGCGCGCGAGCCAACTCCACACGCCGCCGAGCACCAGCACCGCCGCGGACACGATCCACACCGTGAGCGACATCGATCCCGTGCGGTCGTAGATGAGGCCCGTGATGATTCCGCCCGTCGCGAACGCGACGTCCATTCCGAAGAACTCGAGCGCGAACACTCGGCCGCGGAACGCGTCGTCGACGTGCTTCTGCCAGTACACCGTCGACGCGACCCACAGCGCGCTCCCTCCCATGTGTGCGATGCCGACGAACAGGCACGCGACATCGAGCCGGTCGCTCGCGCCGAATGCGGCGTAGCCGAAAG
>JANLUN010000095.1:0-4259 GCA_031363505.1 Planctomycetota bacterium
GGTTCCCGGCGACGCAGCCGATGCCGCCCGGCGCATGACCGAGGCGATCAAGCGACGTCTCGCCGATCTCGTCGAGCGCGAAGAGTCGCGGCCCTTCTACCACTACAAGAAGACCTACTTCCCGCCCGGCACGATCGGCGCCGAGCTCGCGTTCGCGCCGTCGCCGCTCTAGAGCGGCTCTGTTCCGCGCGGCGTGATCGGTTGGTTCAGCTACCGATCGAACGGCGACCCGCTGGCGACGATCGAGGTCTACGGCGGCGATCGAGCGAACGATCCGCGCTGGAATGACGAGGCCGCCGCGCTGACGAACAGCGTGCAAGCGCTCGTCCGACACGATCAGCAGGACGTGCTCTTGGTGCAGAGCATGCGCCTGCGATCGATGCGCACAGACGTGCTCCCGCTGGCGGCCGCCGCGGTGAACTTGAGCCCGGAGGAGGACATCGACTGCCTGCGCGACGAGCTCCCCGCGCTGCGCGGTCTCCAAGCGGAGACGACGAAGGTCCACGTGTTCTCGATGCACCTACGGTTCTACATCGAGGAAAACGGCACGCCGCGCATCCTGGCGTCGCGTTCGGTCGCGGTCGAAGCGAACAAACGGCTGCTCGAGATGCCGTCGTGCTTCGCGAACATGGGCGGCGACACCGCCCTCGTGCAGGGATTCTTCATCGATCCCGAATGGCTCTTCAGCGAGATGCCGAGCTCGGTCGCGCGACAAGTCTTGGACGTCACGCAGGAGTTCGTGCCGTTCGGCAGCACGGAGCTACGACCGCTCGATCGAGCGCAGGTGATCCGCATACTGCCGGTGAAGGAGCTCGGCTTCGAGATCTATCACAAGCCGGACGAAGCGTACGGTCCGCTCGAAGTCGTGATGAACACGCGCAACCTCGAGGCGCGCTTTCGCTCGCAGTCGCTGCACTTCTTCGGCGTCGCGGGGATGCTCATCTTGTCGCTGTCGACGGGCATGGCGCTCCTCTTGCGCAGCGTGCGGCGCGATCTCGAGGCGGCGCGCCGTACCGAAAACTTCGTCGCCGCGGTCACGCACGAGCTGCGCACGCCCCTGTCGTCGATCCGTCTCTACGGAGAGATGCTGCAGGACGGCTGGGTCGAGGATCCCGAGAAGCGCGCCGAGTACTACCGTCGCATCGTGCGCGAGACGGGACGACTCGAGACGCTGGTCGAGCGCGTGCTCGAGAAGAGTCAGATCACGTCGAACGAAGCGCGGCCCGAGCCGAGCGACTTGAATCGTGTCCTCTCCGGCATCGCGCCGGCGCTGTGCGAGACGGGCGATCCGAGCGGCGCGACCGATCTCGTGTTCGAGCTGACGCCGGATCTCCCGCTCGTACTGCTCAACGCGGAGAGCGTGCGCTCGATCGTCGGCAACTTGGTCGAGAACGCGCGCAAGTACGCTCCGGTGCCGGTCGGCAATGCCTCCGCGGAACCGATCCGCGTCGTGACGCGCCTCGTGCACGAGCACGTCGTGTTGGAGGTCAAGGACCGCGGACCGGGGATCCCGCCGGCGGAGAAGAGCCGGATTTTCGAGGCGTTCTACCGCGTCGGCAACGAAGCGACGCGGACCGCGCGCGGCACGGGGCTGGGCCTGCACCTCGTCGCGCTTCAGGCGCAGGCGATGCAAGCGCGCGTGCAGGTTCTCGACCGCAAAGGCGGCGGGACCGTCTTTCGAGTCACGTTCAAGGCGGCGGGCAGCGAGCCGACTGGGACGGAGCGAACCTGAGCGCCCCCGATCTCGGGAACGACTAGCGTTTCGGCGCCGGGGAGCCCGACGTCTCGAAGTGCCTCGCGGCCTCGCTCGTCGTCTCGACGGCGTCGTCGACCTTCTCTCCGATCGAGCGCGCGGACTTCGCGTGCGATTTGGCGCGGCTCGCGGTGCTCCGGATGCTCGCGGAGGTCAGATCCTGGTCCAAGTACGTGACGAGGTCGTTCGTCGCGGACACGTAGTTCTTCGCGTCCTGCGCGACCGGCTGCATCGCCGCTAAGGCATTCGCCATGGCCTTCGTCAGCTGCTTGCGTCGCTCGTACGACTTCTCCTTGAGGTCCTCGTCTTCGATCGCCGCCCAGTTCCGATTCCACTCGGCGAACATCTTGTCGGCGTCCGTGCGCGCGACGGCGAGGCGGCTCTCGAACGCCTGGTACGACTTCGCGAGCGTCTTGGCGCTCTTGTGGAAGGACTCGAACGCGGGCTCGGGATCGACATCGGCCCGCGCGACGAGGTCGTTCAGAGCCGCCGAGACGGAGATCGCGTCGGCCTTGACCGCCTCCGCCCTGACGCAGAGCGCATTGAGCTGCGTGGCGGTCTCCGCAACCCGATCGTGACCCGAGCTCTGACAGCCCGTGAGCGCGAGCACGATTCCAAGAACGCAAGCATGTACCTGTTTCATTCGATCCCCCGACGGTTCCGGCGACGAGCGGCGAGTCTACTCGCCGCGGATTCGAAGTCGACAGCACGCGCGGGAACGGCGCGGAGACGTAGCGCGTCAGAAGACGATCGCGAGCCCGAGCAGCGGTCCGTGGATGAGCGCAGCGAACTCGAGGTCGTCGTCGTCGAACTCGATCGAGATCGCGCGATAGCCGAACTCGAGGTGAAACGTGTCCGAGAGGGCCACGTCGAAGGAAGCGGCAGCCTGCCACGTGAAGTCGCTCCCGACTCCGAATCCACCGACGTCGCCGCGCACGAGCACGGACCAATCGTCGCCGAGATCGAAGTTTCCGCGCGCGCCGATCCACGGATCGATCCAGTCCGCACCGGCGCTGCCGGTCGCGACCCCGCCGAGCTCGACGTCGAAATCGAGGTCGATGCGGCGCACGCCCGCGATGGCGTCGACCCGCGCCCCATCGGCGATCGGTACGGCGATCCCCAGCTCCCCCATCGTGGCTTCGGTGCGCGTCTGCGTGAAACCGTCCTCGTCCTTCAGCGTGAGCGTGAGCCCGTCGGCGAGGAACGTGAAGCCGGAGCGCGTTCGCACCTCCCCGCGGATCATGAACGCTCCGCTCAACTCGCCCCACACGTCGATCGACGTGGGCGGTGATGAGTCCGCGCTGCCGTCGCCGTCGATCCCGGCAAGCCAGAGATAAGGCTCGACGACGAATTTCCACGATGCGTCGGTCGGCGCCGACGTGGGTTCCTCGATCGCCGCAGCCCCATGGAGCGCTAGCTCCGGTGGATCACACAGGTGCGGGACGAAATGCGGTACACCGAGCATCGTGAGTTCCAAGACGCGGGCGGTGCCGCGTCGAGAACTTCGGGAGCTTACTGAGCGCACCGAAAACCTGGCCATCCGAACTTCGACCGCGGCCGCGCTGGCCAGCGGTCCGTTCCGTTTGCTAAGCCTGTTGCGCTCGACGCCGCTGCGGCACCACGAAGCCCGCTTGAACCGCGAAATCGACCTCCCGCAGCCGCCCTCGCCCGCCCGTGTGAGGCGACACTCGATCGCGTTCTTGGGCGCGGTCTTCCTCCACGCGCTCGTCTACTTCCTGCTCTCGCCGCCGTGGATGGGCGAGGACGAGCCGTGGCACTTCGAGTACGTCGAGCACGTGTCGCGCGGCTACCAACCCTGGGGCGGCGAGCCGATCCTGCCGCCGAACGATGTTCGACCGGACGCTCGGACGATCCTGACCACATCTCATCTGCAAGTCCGCCAGCGCTTCCACGCGATCCCGCTCGACGCGATCGACCGCACGGAACGCGAGATCATGCAGTCGATGCGCGAGCATCACTTCTGGCAGCGCATCGACTGGATGGGGAGCGAGACGGACACGCAGAACTTCGACCAGGTGGCGAAGAACTTCAGCGCGGCGCCGCAGCCCCCGCTCTACTACTTGCTCGCCGGCAACTGGCTGCGGCTCTTCCCGTTCGATGCGGTCGAAGCGCGGCTCTACTCCGCGCGCGCCTTCTCGCTCTTGATCCATCTCGCGACGGCGCTCGCGGGCCTGGCGTTCGCGCGCACGCTCCTGCGCGACGAGACGCTCGCCTTGTGTGCGGCATTCATGGTCGCGTGGTTTCCGATGCACGCACGGCAGGCGTCGGTCCTGAACAACGATCTGCTCGCAAACGCGCTGACCGCGGTGGTGTTCTGGCTCTCCGCGCGCTTCTTGACGCGCACGAACGGTCGATTCGAGCCGTTGTGGATGCTCGCGCTGTGCGCGCTCTGCCTCTTCGCGAAGTCGAGCGCGGTGAGCGGCGCGATCGTCGCGACGCTCGCCGTGCTGCTGCGCACCGAGGGAGTCGCGCGCGCCGGCCGCAA
>JANLUN010000103.1:0-3355 GCA_031363505.1 Planctomycetota bacterium
ATCGCACCGCGACGACTGCGTCCGTGTTCCTCGGACTGACGATGGGCTGTGCGCGCTGCCACGACCACAAGTTCGATCCGATCACGCAGGAGGAGTTCTATCAGTTCTACGCGTACTTCGATTCGATCGACGAACCGGGTCTGTACTCGCAGCTGCCGGACGCCAAGCGTGCGTTCGAACCGGCGCTCGACGTTCCGACGAACGAGCAAGCCGCGGAGCGGATGCGGCTCACGCGCGAAGTCGAAGCGGAGCGCGCGCGCGTCGACGAGCCGCTCCCCGGCGAAGAAGCGCAGCGCGCGACGTTTTTCGCCGATCTCGCGCGCGAGACCGGCACGAACTGGGAAACCGGGCCGATCGAGTCGGCGCGATCCGCGAATGGTGCGACGCTGACCGCGCAGCCCGACGGTTCGGTGCTCGCGTCGGGTGCCAACCCCGATCAGGACGAGCACTCGATCACGATTCGAACGACCGGCACGGAGCAGAGGCTCCTCGCTCTCGAAGCGCTCACGGACGCGAGCCTGTTCGAAGGACGCGTCGGCCGCGCGGAGAACGGCAACGCCGTGATCACGGGCATCGACATGGAGGCCAGCTCGCTGCGCGATCCGACGCTGCGTCAGTCCGTCCGCTTCACCTGGGCGTGGGCTGATCGCGAGCAACAGGACGGCGACTACGCCGTGACGCAGGCACTCCGCACCGACGACGATCTCGGCTGGGCCGTCGACGCGCATCGACACCGCGGCGGACGTACCGCGCTGTTCCTCGCCGACGCGCCGTTCGGATTCGAAGGTGGAACGGAGCTCGTCGTCCGTTTGCAGTACCGATCGGAGTACGCGCGGCACACGTTCGGACGCGTGCGCATCTCGACGGGCCGATTGTCCGCGAGCACGTTGGCCCGACTTTCGGCCGCCGTCGGACGCTGGAGCCTCGTCGGTCCATTCCCGGCCGACTCGGGCGCGAGCGCGTTCTCGACTGCGTTCGGCCCCGAGAGCGAGCGCGCGCTCGACCGCTCGCGCAACTTCGGCTTCGGCAATCAATTCTGGCGGCACGATCCGGCGCTCGCGGACGGCCGCCTCAACGGCGGGTTGTCGCCGGGAACCAACGTCACGTACGTCGCGCGCGAAGTGTTCGCGCCGTCGCCGCAATCGTTCGACGTGTCGATCGGCAGCGACGACGGCTTCCGCTTGTTCTTGGACGGAGCGCAAGTCGCCGCGCGCGAGATCGATCGCTCGCTGGCGGCGGATCAAGACCGCGTGGCGCTCGAGCTCGCCGCGGGCACACACCTCGTCGTGTTCAAGATCGTCAACACCGGCGGCGAGGCGGGATTCTTCTGGCGCGCGCATAGTGTGTCGCCGCGACTCGACGGCGATCTCGTCGCGGGACTCCTGCCGGAGCGCGCGGTGTCGGGCGAGCTGCGCGCACGCATGCAGCGCGCATGGCAGGTCGCGTTCTCGCCTGGATATCGCGCGCGCGTCGAACGCCTCGCCGCTCTCGAACGAGAGTTGACCACCGTCCAGTCGGCGATCGCGCGCACGATGGTGATGCAGGAGCTCGCGACGCCGCGCGACACCTTCGTGTTGACCCGCGGTCAGTACGACCATCCTGATCGCGAGCGCAAGGTCACACGCGGCGTTCCGAAGGCGCTCGGCGCATTGCCCGCCGATGCCCCCGCCGATCGACGCGGTCTCGCGCAGTGGATGACGTCGCCCGAGAATCCGCTCGTCGCGCGCGTCGCCGTCAATCGACTGTGGGAGGCGATCTTCGGCAAGGGCCTCGTGCGCACGAGCGAAGACTTCGGCCTGCAGGGCGAATGGCCGAGCCATCCCGAGCTCCTCGATTGGCTGGCCGTCGAGTTTCGCGAGGTGCATTGGGACACACGCGCGATGCTGCGCCGGCTCGTCACGAGCCGCACGTACCAGCAGAGCTCGCGCGTGCGCACGGAGCTCGCCGAGCGCGACCCCGAGAACCGCTGGCTCGCGTTCTTCCCCCGCCGGCGACTCGGCGCCGAAGCGATCCGCGACGGCGCGCTGTTCGTGTCGGGACTCCTCACGGAACGATTCGGCGGTCCGTCGGTCAAGCCGTACCAACCCGACGGATTGTGGGAGGAGGTCGCGATGCCGGCATCCAACACCCGCGTGTACACGCGCGGCCCAACCGACGAGCTCTGGCGTCGCAGCCTGTACACGTACTGGAAGCGCGCCGCGCCGCCGTCGTCGATGCTCGCGCTCGATGCACCGACGCGCGAGTCGTGCACGGTGCGCCGGCCGATCACGAACACGCCGCTCCAAGCGCTCGTACTGTGGAACGACGTGCAGTTCGTCGAGGCGGCGCGCGCGTTCGCGGAGAGGTCGCTCGCAAGAGCCGGCGACGATCGCGCTCGACTCGCGACGATGTTCCGCAGGGCGACCGGTCGGCGTCCGGACGCGGGCGAGCTCGACCGACTCGCAGCCACGCTCGACGAGTTTCGCGCGCGCTACCGCGCCGCACCGGCCGACGCTGCGAAACTCGTTTCCGTCGGAACGGCGCCGCGCGAAGCCGAGATCGACGACGCCGAGCTCGCCGCGTGGACGATGATCGGGAGCACGCTCCTCTGCCTCGACGCTACTTTGTGCCGTGGGTGACGCGATGGATCCGCTCGAACAGCACTACCTGAACATCACGCGGCGGCGATTCTTCGGGCAGGCCGCGACGACGCTCGGCGCGGGCTTGGGATCCTTCGCGCTCGCGTCGCTGCTCGGCACTCGCCGCGCGTTCGCCGATACGGGCACGACGCCGCACTTCGCGCCCACGGCGCGGCGTGTGATCTACCTGCACATGGAAGGCGCGCCGAGCCAGCTCGATCTCTTCGACTACAAGCCTTCGCTGCGCGCACGCTTCGACGAAGATCTGCCCGACTCGATCCGTCAAGGACAGCGGATCACCGGCATGACGAGCGGCCAGACGCGCTTCCCCGTCGCGCCTTCGATCTTCCGGTTCAGCCGGTATCCCAATGCGCAGGACGGCGCGTGGATCAGCGAGCTCATGCCTCACACGGGCAGCGTCGCGCACGAGCTGTGCATCGTCCGCTCGATGCGCACGAACGCGATCAATCACGAGCCCGGGATCACGTTTTTCCAGACGGGCAACGAGCAGCCGGGTCGACCGTCGTTCGGCTCGTGGGTGAGCTACGGACTGGGGAACGCGAACTCGAACCTGCCGGCGTTCGTCGTGCTGATCGCGCAGGGCTTCGGGAACATGCAGGCGCTCTCCGCGCGTTTCTGGGGCAGCGCTTTCTTGCCGAGCGAGCACCAAGGTTGCTCGCTGCGCGGCGGCGCCGATCCGGTGCTGTACCTGCGCGATCCCGACGGCGTCACGCGCG
>JANLUN010000116.1:0-5390 GCA_031363505.1 Planctomycetota bacterium
CCCCGCCCCCCCCGCCCCCCCCCCCCCCCCCCCCCCCCCACCCAACCCCCCTCCGGGCTCGGCCCGGCCCCCGCCCGTAACCTCGGGTGGCCCCGCAACTCTCGCCCCATTGCTCGTCACCAGCGCAATGCGCACGAAGGCGAGTTGCCCGCTACATCACCCCGCACCTGCCGCGCCCTCGTAAGCCGCCGGGCCCCGCGACCCGTCCCACCGCCTCACCGCTCGTGATGCTCCGCCCCGCCGACATCCTCGAGATAGTCGTAGTCGAGATCATCGAAGTTCTTGGCGACATACCCTTCCTTCTTGGAGTGCTCGAGCTCCTGGTGGTACGCCCCCAGAACAACATTCTGAACCTGATCCCGCGCCTCCTGGCTGATCGGATGCGTGATGTCCGCATACAGACGCAGCCGGCCGCGCTCATCCAGATTCCCCCGCCCCTCCGCGAGCCGCGCACCGCAGTCGTTGCAGTACCGCGCCCGAATATGATTCTTCCCGGAGCACGACGGGCACCGATCGCACAGCTTGCGGCTCGGCATCGCGACGAACGGCCCGCGCCCGCCCTCGATGATCTTGATGTCGCGGATCACCAACCGATCGTCGACCGTGATGCTCGCGAAGCCGCGCAGCTTGTCCCGCTGGCCCATGAGCAGCTTGATGCGGACCTCGGTGATGTTCATCGCGTTGGAAGGCGGAAGAGCCTGGGATCGATCATCGCTATAGGACCAGATCGGCATCAGCGCGCGAGCCCAGCTGCCGCTCCCCTCGGATGTGTGATCCAGTGGCCCCGAGGCGTCAGCCCGCGGCCACGAGCGGCCACCACCAGGCGCTCGAGGGTTGTCGTGGCTTCAACGCAGTCGTCGAAGACGCCAAAGAAGGACGATCCGCTGCCCGACATCCGAAAGTGCGTTGCGCCGCACTCGTCGAGCACTCGTCGCCACGGACGAAGCTCGGGAACCGCCTCCAAGGCTGCTTCCTCCAACTGGTTGAAAAAGAGCGCTCGTGCAGCCGACGCGGCGACGTGAGACCAAGTCGCAGGCAACGTATGGGTTCGGAGAGAAGGCCTCAAGAGGGTACTCATCGCGCGGTAGACCGATTCCGTAGCGCAGCGCACGTCGGGTGTCAGAATTGCCACATTCCAATCACGTCCAACGGAGTCGCTTGGTTGCACGCGCTCACCGCGGCCTTCGCAGAGCGCGACGCCGCTCTCCGCCGCGTGTAGGAAATACGCGCAGTCGGAGCCGAACGTGACGAGCGCGTTCGATGCAACTTCGAAAGGAAGTGTCACGCCGAGTGCGGATTGCGCGGCCAGCAGAACGGCCGCTGCGTCGGAGCTCGCACCGCCCAGGCCCGCCTGGCTGGGGATGTGTTTCTCGAGCGCGACGTCGAGACCTGTCGTCTCGTCGATGAGATGACGCTCGCGCGCGGCGGACAACACGAGCATCGCGGCGCGCCACGCGAGGTTGCGCTCGTCGCTCGGAATGTCGGCGCTCGCGTGCGGTCCGCTGAGAGAGAGGCGCACGACTCCGGTGCGCGTCGCACGCACCTCGATCGCATCGCACAGATCGACCGCCATCATCCACGTGCGGATCTCGTGGTAGCCGTCGGCGCGGCGGCCGAGCACTTCGAGCGAGAGATTGACCTTGGCGGGAGCGAGCGCGCGAACCGTGCGCGGTGTGACGGGATCCGTGCCCTGCGCGCTCACGACGCGCGGCCCTCGTCGTCGAGCCGCATGTTGTCGATGAGGCGCACTCCGCCCACCCGCGCGGCGATCAGCGCGACCGCGCGCTCGAGCGAACCGGCCGGTTCACTGCGCGTCCAGGCGTCCGGATCGCGCACCTCGGCGTAGTCGATCTCGATCCGGTCGCGCACCAGGCTGTCGTGCATGCACTTTCGAAGAGAAGCGGCCTGCCGCAGCCCCTTCTGCCATTCATCACGCGCGGTGCGCAGTGCGCGCACGAGTGCCGTCGCGCGCCCGCGCTCCACGTCGCTGAGCCGCTCGTTGCGCGACGAGCGTGCGAGGCCCGACGGTTCGCGCGACGTCGGACACACGACGATCTCGGGGCCGCCGTTGCGACGCGCAAGGTCCTTCACGACGAGCGTCTGCTGGAAGTCCTTCGCGCCGAAGTACGCGCGCGCCGGCCGAACGACGTCGAAGAGGCGCGCGACGATCGTCGCAACTCCCGCGAAGTGACCGGGGCGGTGATCGCCCTCGAGCCCGATCGCGCACGGCCCCGGATCGAGGAGCGCCGTCGGTGGAAGCGATCCGTCGGCGCGGAGCTCGCCCGGAAAGAAACCCGCCAGCGTGCCGGTGAACACCATCGCGCAGCCGACCGACTCGAGGAGTCGCGCGTCGCCCGCAAAGTCACGCCGATAGCGCTCGAAGTCCTGCGCGTCGCCGAATTGAAGCGGGTTGACGAACACGCTCGCACACGCGGCGTCGTTCTCGAGGGCCGCTCGGCGCACGAGCTCGAGGTGGCCTTCATGAAGCGCGCCCATCGTCGGAACGAAGCCGAGCCGCGCGCGGCCTGCACACCAACGACGCGCGTCCGCCGGTGTGTCGAGCTCGACGATCATGGCGGCGTGCACGCGTCTCGGCGCGCGCCGCTGTGCGCTTCGAGCCGGGTGAAAGCCTCCCGGACGCTCCGATTGGACCCCGGAAGCACGAGATCCGGCGCGATCTCGGCGAGCGGCGCGAGCACGAACCAGCGCTCCTCCAGCCGCGGATGCGGGATCGTGAGGTCAGGCTCAGCGATCTGGCGCGCGCCGTACGTCAGGAGATCCAGATCGAGCGTCCGCGGCTCGTTCCGCACACCCGCGGTGCGCCGCCGGCCGTGCGCGCGCTCGACGGCTTGCAGCTCGGCCAGGAGTTCGCGCGGCGGACGCGAGGTCTCGAGGAGGAGCGCGCCGTTCAGGTACTGCGCCTGATCCTTCGGTCCGCCGATGGGGTTGGTCTCGATCCAACGCGACACGCACAGCACGCGCACGTCGCCGAGCTCCGCGATCTCGCGCACGGCGAGCTCGAGGTGTCCGCGGCGATCGCCGAGGTTGCTCCCGAGCGCTACGGCACACACGACGGCTTCGCGGGTCATGACACCGAGACCGGCGGGATGCGCTCCACAGGCGACTGGGCCGCCGGACGGCCGCGCACGAGACTGCGCACGATCCCGATCAACACGTAGCCGTTGAACACGAGGAACACGGCCAGGACCGGCGCGACGAACAGGCACGAGGCCGCAAACGCGACCCCGACGAGCGTGACGAACTGTCCGCGCCCCGTGATCGCCGAGAACATATGGACGTAGCGGACGCGGCTCACCATCAACAAGCCCAGCGCGGGCAGCATCAGCGCCAAGATCGGGAGGAACCACCCCAGGACCGGGTGCTGGTCGATCTGCGGAATCAGCCGCAGGATCGCACCGAGCGGCGTCTCGGTCCCGTCGGACTTCTCGAGCTGAGGATTCCGCAGCGAGAGATACATGAGCATCGTCGCCGCGACCGCGCCCGCCGCCGCCGGAGACGGCAGCCCGGTGAACATCTTGTGCGCGGCGGGATCGGGATCGCTCTCGAGGTTGAATCGCGCCAGGCGCAGGATCGCCATCATGCTGAACACCGCGGCCGCGATGAAATGGAGGCGCGGGTTGACGCTGTAGTCGTAGAGCGGCGCTTCGTGCTCGATCAGCACCTTGACGAGGAGCGCCGGCACGACGCCGAACGTCAGCATGTCCGAGAACGAGTCGAGCTGCGCGCCGAAGCTCGAAGCTCCGCCCGTCATGCGCGCGACTTTGCCGTCGAGCGCGTCGAAGAGCATCCCGAGGAAAATGAGCCAGCAGGCCGTCTCGATCTTGCTGTAGAAGCCCAGCGCGTCGGCGTGCGAGAACGCGAGCGCGTCGATGCCCTTGCAGATCGCGAGCAGTCCGCAGAACGCGTTCGCCAGCGTGACGAGGTTCGGGAGGATGTGGATCTTTCTCACGGCGTCACGGAATGCTTCGAGCCGACGGTCGAGCGGGTATCCGGCCTCCGGCACAGGCCGCGTCCAAAATAACCGCTTTCGACGCGGCCTTCGGTGGTGTGTCGCCCTTCTCCCATATTCCCGGGCTCGCCGCGAGTCAGTAGGATCCTCCGGCGATGAGTGCAATCGTCCACATCCAGGGCCGGGAGATCCTCGATTCACGCGGCAATCCGACCGTCGAGGTCGACGTCACGCTCGAAAGCGGTGCGTCAGGTAGGGCCGCGGTTCCATCAGGTGCGAGCACCGGCGCGCACGAAGCGTGCGAGCTGCGCGACGGTGTTTCGACAAAGGGCCCGACGCGCTACGGCGGTAAGGGCGTTCAAAAGGCGGTCGCGCACGTCAACGACCAACTCGCGCGCGAGCTGGTCGGGCTCGAAGGCATGGACCAAGCGGCGATCGACCGCGCGATGATCGATCTCGACGGCACACCGAACAAGAAGAAGCTCGGCGCGAACGCCATCCTCGGCGTGTCGCTCGCCGTCGCGAAGGCCGCGGCCGAGGAGTGCGGACTCCCGCTCTACCGTTATGTCGGCGGCACGGCGGCCTCGCTCATGCCCGTCCCGATGATGAACATCCTGAACGGCGGTCAGCACGCGGACAACAACGTCGACCTCCAGGAGTTCATGGTGATGCCGTTCGGCGCCGCGAGCTTCAGCGAGGGTCTGCGCATGGGCACCGAGGTGTTCCACGCGTTGCGCGGCGTGTGCAAGAGCCGTTCGCTGAACACCGCCGTCGGTGACGAGGGCGGCATCGCGCCCGATCTCGAGTCGAACGAGGCCGCGCTCGCTCTCATTCTCTCCGCCGTCGAGAAGGCCGGCTTCAAGCCCGGCAAGGACATCAAGCTCGCGATCGATGCGGCGTCGTCGGAGTTCTACAAGGACGGCAAGTACGTAATCGAGGGCAAGCCCAAGACGTCGCGCGAGATGGTCGCGTACTACGCCGGGCTCTGCGAGCGCTACCCGATCTTCAGCCTCGAAGACGGACTCGATCAGGACGACTGGGAAGGCTGGGAGGCGCTGACGTCCACCTTGGGAAGCCGCGTCCAACTTGTCGGCGACGACCTCTTCGTCACCAACACCGAGCGACTCGCGATGGGAATCAAGCGCCGCGCGGGCAACGCGATCTTGATCAAGGTGAATCAGATCGGCACGCTGACCGAGACGCTCGCCACGATCGGCATGGCCCACGCGAACGGATTCCGTTGCGTCGTGAGCCACCGCTCGGGCGAGACCGAGGACACCACCATCGCGGACCTCGCGGTGGCGACGAACTCGGGACAGATCAAGACCGGCGCACCGTGCCGCACCGATCGTGTCGCGAAATACAACCGACTGCTGCGCATCGAAGAGGAACTGGGCTCTCACGCGCGCTACGGCGCCTA
>JANLUN010000140.1:0-7875 GCA_031363505.1 Planctomycetota bacterium
CGGCTTGCAGATCGCGGCCGTGGCGCTGCAACAGGGCGATCGCGTAGGAGTGCTCGCGTTCGCAGAAAGACCGCTCGTCTGGCTCCCGCCGGCGCGCGGCGGTGCGCAACTGCAGCGGCTGCGCGACGCGCTGTTCGCGCTCGAGCCCACGCCGGCCGAGTCGAACCTCGAGCGCGCGCTGCGCGAGCTCGCGCTGCGCCACCGCCGTCGCGCTCTCGTCGTCATTCTCTCCGACGTCGCCGACCCGCTGTCGATCGGACGCCAGCGCGCGGCGCTCGCGACCGGCTCGCGTCGCCATCGCATCCTGTTCGCGGGTCTCGACGATCCGTCGCTGCGTGCCGCGGCGGAGGGTCGGGGCGGCGTGCGCGCCGCCGAGCGAGCGGCGGCGTCGTACCTCGAGGGCGAGCGTCGCGCTGGCCTCGCGCAGCTGGCGGGAGTCGGCGTGCGCGTGCTCGACACGCTCCCGGCGGAGGCGGCCGCACCACTGCTCGCGGCATGGCTCGACGCGCGTCGGCGTCTCTGACGGGTTCAGTGTGCGTCTTGTGCGGCCGCGCGTCGGCGTCCGCCGAACACGATCCATGCCGCGATGACGATCGCTGAAAGGGCCGCGACAGCGAGGCGCGCGGGAGTCGGCGCGTGCGGGCTGACGAAGCCTTCGATGAGACCAGCGACGAACAGCATCGGGAAGACCGGCGCGAGCAGGCGCCACGCGCGCGCGCTCTCGAGCTTCATGGCGTGTCGCCGCGACCACGGTCCCGGTGCGATCCACGCGCGCACGAGCACGAGCGCCGCTGCCGCGGAGAGGATGATCGCTTGGAGCTCGATCACGCCGTGACACCACAGGATCGACGAGATCTCCGCCGCTTGGTCCCAGTGCGCGGCGACGCCGGTGTACGTGCCGAGCATCAAGCCGTTCGAGGAGATGACGTACAGATAGACCGGCGGCACGAGACCCGATGCGAAACACAGGACTCCGACGCTCATGTTGTGCGTCATGATCCAGCCGGAGATCGACGACGACTCGCCCACGCCGAACGTGAAGTTGCCGCGGAACGGCTCGCCTGTCTTGGTGTTCTCGAGCTGACGGATCTCGGCCGCGACGGCGGCCGGATCGAGCAGCGAGTACGCGAGCTCGAGATCCTTGCTCACCGCGACGTACGAGATCGCGGCGAGTCCGTAGAAGACCGCGAGCGACGCGCACACGATCCGCCACTCGGCGCGGATCGCGCGCGGGACTTCGGTCCAGAAGAACGTCCACGCGCGTTCCACGATCCCGATGCGCGCGCGGTCGAGATCGCTGTGCAGGAGCGCGTGGGCCCGCGCGAGGAGCGCGCGCAGCTCCGCGAGTCGCGCCGGTTCGCGTCCACCGGTTTCGTATGCGGCCACGCGCGACGCGCCGAAGCGGAACAAGTGCGAGAGCTCGAAGAGCTCAGCCTCCGTGAACTGCGGGAGACCGGCGCGCCGCGCCTTGGCGACGAGCGCCGCGAGGCGAGTCAGCCGCCGTTCCTCGTCGCTCTCCTGCGCCATGTCGCGGCATTGTGCCAGCGCGAGGCGCGTCGGTGCACCTGCCGCGACGCGGCTGTTGCGACGATCTACGCGGACGTCATGATGCGCGCATGAGCACACTGCTCGTCGACACGTCCGAAGGCGTCGTGCTGCGCCACGAGATCGCGGGCGCGGGCAGCCGGCTCGCCGCCGGGCTCGCGGACGGCGTGTTCCTCGCGCTTGGATACGGCTTCGTGCTGCTGGCCGTGCTCTTGGCGGCGAGCTTCGATCTATCGGGAGTCTCGCACTTCGTCCTCGGCGTCTTGTTCGGCGGGAGTCTCCTCATCGCGATCGGCTACCACGTCGTCTTCCATTGGTTGTGGTCGGGGCAGACGCCGGGGAAACGCTGGCTCGGGCTCGCGGTGATGTCGGCCGACGGCTATCCGCCGACGCCGTTCCAGATCTTGGTGCGCGGGCTCGTGTGGCCGATCGACGTGCTCCTCGCGCTGCCCGCTCCCGTCGGACTCATGGCGATCGCGATCACCGAGCGGCACCAGCGATTCGGCGACGTGGTCGCCGGCACGCTCGTGGTGCGCGTCCCGCACGAGCGCACGGAGCTCGAGCCGTGGCCGGCCGAATCGTGGTCCACTTTGCCCGCGCGTGTGTTGCCTCTGACCCCGGGGCTGGGCGCGCGGCTCTCGGCCGACGACCTGGCGTTCTTGCGAACACTATTGACGCGCACGCAGCTCGAATCGGACGCGCGTCGGCGACTCTTCATCGAGACGGCGCGCGCGTACTCACAGCGTCTCGAGCTCGGCGAATTCCAGGACGCGCGCGTCGTGCTGCGCGAGGTCTACCTTTTCACACGCGAGATGCTGGCGGCGCGCGCGGCGTGAGCGAGTGCGCGGCTACTCGGCTCCGGGAATCGCGCCGCGCGGATAGAGCCTCGCGAGCGTGACCTCGATCTGGATGCGCACGCCGCGCTCCACTCCGCGCAAGAGGCTCGAGCGGCGCGGGAACTGCGCGAAGATCGCGCTGCCGTCGTCGAGCTTCGCCTCGACCTTCACGCGGTCGCCGAGCGGAAGGACGCGCGTCACCGTCGCGATGCCGTCGTCGGCTTGCCAGAACTTGAGGTCGTAGCAGCGCACGACGGCGGAGAGCTTTTCACCGGGAGCGTGTCCCTCGGACGGGATCGTGAGCGCACCCGCACGCACGCCGCTCTTCTCGGCGACCGCGTCGAGGATGTTGACGTCGCCGACGAAACGCGCGACGAACTCGCTCGCGGGCCTGTCGAAGATGTCGGCGGGCGCGCCGGCCTGCTCCAGGCGGCCCTTGTGAATCAAGAGCACGCGGTCGGACAGCGCGAACGCTTCTTCCTGGTCGTGCGTCACGAAGATCGACGTCACGTGCACTTCGTCGTGCATGCGCCGCAACCAACGGCGCAGTTCCTCGCGCACGCGCGCGTCGACGGCGCTGAAAGGCTCGTCGAGGAGCAAGAGACGCGGCTTCGGCGCGAGCGCGCGAGCGAGCGCGACACGCTGGCGCTGGCCGCCGGAGAGTTGCGCGGGGTACCGCTTCTCGAGTCCGGTGAGCCCCATGAGGCCCAGGAGCTCCTTCACGCGCGCCGCCGATTCGCTGGGCGATACGCGCTGCACGTCGAGGCCGAACGCGATGTTCTTCTCGACGCTCATGTGCCGGAAGAGCGCGTAGTGCTGGAACACGAAACCGACGCCGCGCTCGCGCGCTTCGATCTGGTCGACGCGCTCGCCGTCGAGGTACACGCTGCCTTCGTCGGCGCGCTCGAGACCGGCGATGATGCGCAGCACGGTGCTCTTGCCGCCGCCCGACGGACCGAGCAAGCCGACGAGCTCGCCAGGCTCGACTTCGAAGCTGACGTCGTCGACGGCATGGAATGCGCCGAAACGCTTCGTGAGGTGTTCGACGCGGATGCTCATCGAGATTCCTGCCTGTGGACGCGGGCCTTGAAGAGTTCGAGGAGGACGAGGAGCAGCGCGCTCGCGAGCGCCAGCACGAGCGCCATTCCGTACGCGGCCGATTCCTGTCGCTCCTCGACCGCGGTGTAGATGAACGTCGTCGCCGTCTGCGTGCGCCCGCTGATCGCGCCCCCGAGCACGAGCACGGCGCCGAATTCACCGAGCGCGCGCGCGACGGTCAGCGTCGCTCCGTAGCCGAGTCCGAAGCGGATGTTCGGGAGCGTCACGCGCCAGAAGGTCTGCCAGCGCGACGCGCCGAGCGTCGCGGCGGCGCGCTCCTCGTCTTCGCCTAGCTCGGCGAGGACATAGGCCACCTCGCGCAGCGTGAACGGCAGCGTGACGAAGAGAGTCGCGATCAGAACACCCGGGAACGCGAAGACGACGCGCCAGTCCATCGCGTCGAGAAGCGGATGGAACGTTCCGCCGCGACCGAACAAGAGCAGGAACGCGAGGCCGACCATCACGGGCGAGATCGCGAACGGGAGATCGACGAGCGCATCGACGACACCGCGCAGCGGAAAGCGCTGGCGCACGAGCACGAGCGCGCCCGCGATGCCGAAGAGTCCGTTCACCACGAGCGCGGCGGCCGCGAGGCCGATCGTCATCACGAGCCCGCGCCGGGCCTCGGGGTTCGCGAAGACATCCGCGAGCGCTTTGAACCCGCCCGCGCCCGCGCGCGACACGAGCGCGCCGAGCGGCAGCACGAGGATGAGGCCCAAGTAGGCGAGCACCACTGCAAGCAGCACGATCCGCCCGCGCGTCCAGGTGTGGCGCGGCTCAGGCATGCGCTCCTCCGAGCTTTCGCTTGAGCCGCCGCGCCGTGAAATCGAGCGTTAGCACGAGCGCGAGCAGCACGATCGAGATCCCGGCGGCGGCGGTCGAGTGGCCGCTTTCGATCTCGCCGAACACGTGCACGGGCGCGGTCAACGTCTTCATCGGGATGTTGCCGGCGACGACGACGATCGAGCCGAATTCACCGAGGGCGCGCGCGAACGTCTGCAGTCCGCCGGCGAGGATCGCGGGGAAGAGCGCGGGCAGGACGACCTTGCGAAACGTCGTCCACTCCGATGCGCCGAGCGTGCGACTGGCTTCTTCCTCGGCCGGATCGAGCTCGAGCATCACCGGCTCGACCGCGCGCACGACGATCGGCAGCGTGACGAAGAGCAGCGCGAGCACGATGCCCGCGGGCGCGAACGCGATCGGGAAGCCGGCCCCGGCGAGGCTCCTGCCGAGCACGTTCTGAGGTCCGAACAACACGACGAGCATGATGCCGGTGACGAGCGTCGGGATCGCGAACGGCAAGTCGATCAGGCTCGAGAGCGCGCCGCGTCCGGGGAAGCGATAGCGCACGAGAACCCACGCCGCACACGTGCCCATCACGGCGTTCACGATCGCGGTGAGCGCGGCGGTCCAGATCGTGAGGAAGAGCGCGCTCCGTGCGACGGGCGCACGCACGGCATCGAAGAGCGCGGCGAGGCCGTCGGAGAGTCCGTGCTGCACGAGGATCACGAGCGGCAGCGCGACGAACGCGAGCGCGTACAGGATCACGCCCGAACGCAGAGCCAACGCTCCGCGCTCGGGCACTTTCCCTCTCACACGCGTCACTGCGCCTTACCCGCGAGAGTGCTGGCACGCTCGAACACGCCGTTCGGCCCGAAGACCGCCTTCGTGACTGCGGGCCAGTCGCCCAGGTCGCGGATCGTGAAGAGATCGCTGACTGGCGGGAACTGCGCCTTCGTCTCGCTCTCGATGGCCGGATCCACCGGGCGCAGGCCGTAGTTCGCGCACGCGCGCTGCGACTCGGGGCGACCGAGGAACTCGACGAACGCCCGCGCGAGATCGAGATTCCCGTGCTTCTCTGCGTATTGATCCACGACCGCGATCGGGTTCTCGATCAGGATCGTCGAGGTGGGCACGACATACTCGTACGTCTTGCCGCCCATTCGCCCGACGAAAACCTCGTTCTCGTACGTGATCGCGATGTCGCCGACGCCGGTCTCGAACGTGATCATCGATTCGCGCGCGCCCTTGTCCATGATCGTGGCATTGCGCAGCACGCGACCGAGCAGATCCTCGGCCGCCGCGGTGTCGCCGACCGCTGCCAGTGTCTTGCCGCGCAGCGCCGCGCCGTACAGAGCGGAGAGGTTCCACATCGCGCCGCCGCTGGTCTTCGGATTGGGCGTCAGCACCGCGAGGTTCGGTTGTGCGACGTCGTCCCAATCGCGGATCGACTTCGGATTGCCTTCGCGGACGCACAGCACGACGACTGAGCGCGTGACCATTCCCTGCGCCCGCCCCGCCTTCCAGTCGTGCGTGATCAGACCCGCCTGCACGATGCGCTCGATGTCGGGCTCGAGCGAGAGCGCGGCGACATCCGCTTCGAAGCCGCCGATGATCGCGCGAGACTGCGCGCCGCTGCCGAGGTAGCTCTCCTCGAAGCGCACGTGCTCTCCCTTCTCTTTCAGCCAGTGCGCCCTGAACGCCGGCAGGATCTCTTTTCCGTACACCTCACGCGGCGTCGTGTACGCGCCGAGCGTGAGCACGCGCTCGCGCGGCCTTGCAGAGGAGTCTTCCGTCGTGGCGTCCGAACCGCCGCAACCGAGCGTCGCGAGCGAGACGAGTAGGACTGAGAGCGAGACATTGGCGATGAGTTGCATGGGGCGCGGGCAGGGCAACCGGTGTGCCGGTCGTCCGGCACGCGCCGTCGCGGGCAAACGCACGTCAGGACCCGATGCTCCAGCAAATGTCACGGAATAGCCGTAATATGTCACGGACCCCGTGAGATATGCTGGGAGTGCGCATGACTTCGGATCTAGAGCTCGACGTGTGGCGTGAGATCGGTCGCGAGCTCGAGATCGAGCGCGCAGTCGAACGACTCGTGCCCGCGCTGACGAAACATCTGCCCGCGAGCGTGCTGCTCCTCCGCCGCATCGATCCCGATCGGTCGTCGCTCGACACGGCCGCGATCGCGCTGCTTCACAAGGGTCCGAGCCTGACCGCGGCGCGCCGCGAGCTCGCGCCCGACGCGCTGCGCGCAGTGATCGCGTGGTGCGCCACCGGCGAGGTGTGGTGCGGAAGCGCAACCGCTGCGCCCGCGCTCCACCTGCTCGACGACGAGGAGCACGAGGGCACCGTGATCGCGGGCCCGATTCGCTCCGGCGAAGGTCCGGGCGGAATCGTCGTGCTGTGGTCGCGGCGCGAGAAGGCGTTTTCCGCCGCGCACGTGCGCACGGTGCAGAGCTTGCTCGCCGCGTTCGGCGTCGCGCTCGAGAACGATCGCCGCTGGCACGAGACCGCGCGCCTGCGCGAGCGACTCGAGGCCGACAACCGCGCGCTCCTGTCACGCCTTCAACGCCAGGACATCGCCGAGTCGGTCGTCGGAGCGGAAGCCGGCCTGCGCGACGTGATGTTGCGCGTCGAGAAGGTCGCGTCGACGAGCGCGCCCGTGCTGATCTTGGGCGAGACGGGCTCGGGCAAAGAGGTGATCGCGCGCGCGATCCACGAGCGTTCGTCGCGGAAGGACGGACCGATCGTGCGCGTCAACTGCGGCGCCATTCCGTCTGAACTCGTCGACTCCGAGCTCTTCGGGCACGAGCGCGGCAGCTTCACCGGCGCCGTCGGCACGCGGCGCGGATGGTTCGAGCGCGCCGATGGCGGGACGCTCTTTCTCGACGAGATCGGCGAACTTCCTACCGCTGCGCAAGTCCGCCTGCTGCGCGTGCTTCAGGAAGGCACGTTCGAGCGCGTGGGCGGTCAGAAGCCGCTCTCCGTCGACGTGCGAATCGTCGCGGCGACGAACGCCAATTTGCAGGACCGAGTCGCGCGCGGATCGTTCCGCCAAGACCTGTGGTACCGCATCAGCGTGTTCCCGATCCGACTGCCGCCGCTGCGCGAGCGGCCGGGCGACATCCCTCAACTGGCGGCGCACTTCGCGGGCCGCGCGGGACTGCGCCTGGGCGGTTTGCCGCTCGTGCCGACGCAGGCCGACATCGAGGCGCTCGTCGCGTACGCGTGGCCCGGAAACGTGCGCGAGCTCGCGGCCGTGATCGAGCGCGCGGCGATCCTCGGCGACGGCCGTCGTCTCGAGCTCGGTGCCGCACTGGGCGGAGTCCACGGCGAGCGCGAAGTTCCCGAGAGCTCGCGCGTGAGCGAGCACGAGCCGATCACGACGCTCGATCGCGCGATGGCCGCGCACATCGCGCGCGCGCTCGGCGCCGCGCGCGGCCGGATCGAGGGACCGCACGGCGCCGCGGCGACGCTCGGAATCAATCCGCACACGCTGCGCGCGCGGATGAGAAAGCTCGGTGTCGATTGGGCGCGCTTCCGCGCGCCGTGACGCGCGCAAGCGACGCTCGTCGCGCCGTCGTGCGCAGCGGCAAGCTCACTGCGGCCGGAA
>JANLUN010000191.1:0-3634 GCA_031363505.1 Planctomycetota bacterium
CGTCATCTGCTCGGGCAGCGCGTCGAACTGCGCCTGCATGCTGTCGATCTCGACCGTCAGGGTCCCGATCTCGACTGCGAGCTCGCCGAGGTCCGACTTCGTCTGCTGCAAGCGCGCGTACGTCGGGTGCTCTTCGCGCGCGGCGGTCGTGCCGATGATCGGCTGCGTCGCCGAGATGTTGTACTCACGGCGCAAGTCGGTGAACTCGTCGTTCGCTTTGCCGAGCTGCGACTCGAGCAGCTTGTTCAGATCGCGCAGCTGCTTGAGCTCGTCGTCGAGCTTGTTACGGTCGCGCTCGATCACGTCGTCGATCCAGCTCCGGCGCAGCTCGCGCAGGAAATCGACCGCCCACTGCGGCTCGACGTCCGCGTAGGAGATGGTCACGAACGTGGATCCTTGGCTGTCGCTCTTGTCGAGCTTCACCTGCACGTCGTTCTGCATCTCGAGCAGGAACGGTCTCTTCTCTTCCGGAGGCAGCGCCAGGTAGTCGGGATGTCCGAGCGCCTCGACGACCTTCTTGATGCGCTCCACCGAGCGGATCTGGAACGTGGCGTTGCCACCCTCCTTGCTGCTGACCGACATGCCGACCGGTCGCAGCTCGATCTGCGTCTGGACGAGGTACTTCTTCGGAACGAGCACCGCCGCGGCAACGCCCAGCGTGATCATGAACGCAGCCGGCAAGATCACTTGCCAGGAGCGCTTGCGCAGCACGTCGAGGAACTCGAGCAGCTGGCCCTTGGTTTCGATCTCGACGGCCATGACTCAGAAGATGCCGGAGCCTCCGACGTTCCCGTAGTTGCCGTAAGCGTTGATGCGGTTGAAGCTCCAGAAAGCGTTCCCAAGACCCGTCAACACTTGCTTCACGGGGAACAGGAGCGTGTCGAGGAAGTAGCCGATCTGGGCCAGCATCGTCGGCGGCACGAAGATGATGTCGCGCTCGTGCACGTGCACGTTGAACGTCGAATCGCCGGTCTCGATGATCGAGCTCAGGTTGATCGTCTGGACGAACGGATCGCGTGGGTCGGCGCGGATCAAGCGCACGCGACCGAGGTTCGCGGTGTCCTTGTTCGGCACGCCCTGCATCACCGCCTCGAAAATCGTCAAGTCGCCTGGAAACGGTTGCGCCCCCTGCTGGGCGATCTCCCCGAAGATGAAGTACTTCTTGCCCTGGGTCACGATCCGCACCTTGATGTCGAGCAGGTCGTAGTACGGGCTGAACTTCTCCATCAAGAGGGACTCGATCTCCGTCCGCGTGAGCCCCGCGACGAGCACGGCCCCGATCTCAGGGAGCAGCACGGTGCCGTCGATATCAACCGGCACCTTCACGTCGAGTTCCTCGGCGTGATACGCGTCCGTGATCTCGAGCGTGTCGCCGATCGCGACCCAGTTCTCCTCCTCGGCGTTGCCGGTGTAGCGGTTCCCGAACCCGTCGGTGTTCAGGTGCTGGAGCACCCGCTTGTCGGGCGAGCTGCTGCAACCGACGACGCACAAACAGAGGGCCCACAGGACGAGGGCCCACGGGCGCGTGGGGAGAAGTTTCATGGGGTCAAGGGACGCGCGCGGGCCGCGGAAGTATTAGGGATCGGCGCCACCCCGCGGTCGGGTTGACGGCCTGATTCAGCCGCCGTACTGGCGGGCGTAGTACTCACGGTAGGCGCCGCTCCTAACGCGGCCTAGCCACTGGGTTTGTGCCCGGTACCAGGCGAGGGTCAACGCCAGTCCCTGATCGAAGCCAAACCGCGGCTCCCAGCCCAGGTCTCGGCGGATCTTGGACGCGTCGATTGCGTAGCGGCGGTCGTGCCCCGGGCGGTCATTCACGTAGGTGATCAGCGACTCGGGCTTCTTGAGGGCGGCGAGCACGCGCTTCACGAGGTCGATGTTCGCGAGCTCGTTGTTGCCGCCGATGTTGTAGACGTCGCCGACCTGGCCCCTCTCGAGCACCGCCAAGATCGCCTCGCAATGATCGCGGACGTAGAGCCAGTCGCGCACGTAGAGACCGTCGCCGTAGATCGGGAGCGGCTTGTCCTCGTTCGCGTTGGCGATGACGAGCGGCAAGAGCTTCTCGGGGAACTGGTACGGCCCGTAGTTGTTCGAGCAGCGCGTGATGCACGCTGGAAAGCCGTGCGTGTGGCACGCCGCGCGGACGAGCAGATCGCTGGCCGCCTTGCTCGCGGAATACGGCGAGTTCGGCGCGAGCGGCGTGTCCTCGCGGAACGCGCCCTTCTCTCCGAGCGAGCCGTACACCTCGTCGGTCGAGACGTGCACGAAGCGCGCGACGCCCCGCGCTCGCGCGACGTCGAGCAGCACCTGCGTGCCCACGACGTTCGTCGTGACGAACGGCAAGCCGGACTGGATCGAACGATCGACGTGGCTCTCCGCGGCGAAGTGCACGATCGAGATGCGCGAGCCGGGCAATGCCGCCGCGAAGGCGCGCTCGACGTCCTCGGTGCGCGTGATGTCGCCGTGCACGAACTTGTAGTTCGGCTTCGCTTCGACGCTCGCGAGGTTCTCCCGATTGCCCGCGTACGTCAGCGCGTCGAGGTTCACGACGTGCCAATCGGGGCGGAGTTCGACGAGCATGTGCACGAAGTTCGAGCCGATGAAGCCGGCGCCGCCGGTGACGATGACGGATGTGCTCATGAGGGATGGGCGGCCAAGAAGTGTTGGAGCGCGGTGCGCCACGGAGCGAGTCTCTTGCCGCGCAATGCGGCGAGCCGGCTGCAATCGAGCACGCTGTACGCGGGACGGTGCGCGGGGCGCGGAAACTCCGCGGTGGTGCACGGCACGACCTTGACGTGTTTCATGCCGGCGGTTTCGAGCGTCGCGACGGCGAGCTCGTACCAGCTCGCCGCGCCTTCGCACGCGGCGTGATAGATGCCGCTCTCGCCGCGCGCGAGCACGTCCCACAGCGCGGGCGCGAGTTCGAGCGTCGACGTCGGCGAGCCCACCTGATCGTGCACGACCTTGAGCTCGGGACGATCCTTCGCGAGCGCGATCATCGTGCCCGGGAAGTGCTTGCCGCGCGGTCCGTAGAGCCACTGCGTGCGGACGATGCGCGTGCCCTTCGGATGCGCGGCTTGCGCCGCGAGCTCGCCGAGCAATTTCGTGCGCCCGTACGCAGACAGCGGATTCGTCGGATCGCTCTCGCGGTAGGGCGTCTTGGCGCGGCCGTCGAACACGAAGTCGGTGCTGACCACGACGTACGGAATCGACGCGCCCCGGCACGCGTCGCCGAGCACGCGGCACACCGTTTCGTTGACGCGGCGCGCTTCGGCTTCCTTCTCTTCGGCGAGATCCACAGCCGTGAACGCGGCGGTGTGGATCACGCCCGTGAACGGTCCGTGCTCTTTGAAGAGGCGCGCGACGGGCTCAGGCTCGGCGAGGTCGATGCCAGCGACGTCGACGCCCGGACCTTCGCGCAGATCGCTGCCGACCGTTTCGATCCGTTCGGATCCAGCCGGAACGGACCGCAGGAGCTGGCTTCCCAGCATCCCGGCGGCGCCGGTGACGAGCACGCGCTGCTTCACGGGCGCGCCCTCATCAATCCATGCGGTTGGCGCCGCCTTGCGCGACCAGGGTGGCCGCCGAGTGCAGCGACTTGAACGTGCCCGCGTCGGTCCACCAGCCGTCGAGG
>JANLUN010000198.1:0-1862 GCA_031363505.1 Planctomycetota bacterium
GCTCGACGGCGGGCTGCAGGCGGCGCCGAACGCGCCAAACGCAACTAGAGCGCAGGCGAAGCCGAAGGTGAGGCGCGCCGCGATGCTTCGACCGATTCTCATCCGGCCCATGCTAGCCAGCACGCGGATCGCCCTCCATCCCGAGTCGCCCTCGCGCGCCAACATTTCGGCGCGCATGGCGTCCAGGTTGCTCTCCCCGCGGTGACGCCTCGCTAAGATCCACGCCACTTCACTCGATGTCGCCCACCGCCTGGAACCGCGCTCCGTCCTTCGTCGTCCTCGTTCTCGCCGCACTCTTCGGAACGTGTTCGTGCGCCCCGGACCGCCGGCCGAACGTGCTCCTCGTCACGCTCGATACGACGCGCGCGGACTATCTCGGCGCGTACGGCGCCGCGGGCGCGAGCACGCCGAACTTCGACGCGCTCGCGCAGTCCGGCACGCGCTTCGATCTCGCGATCGCGACCGCCGCACTCACCCCGGTCTCGCACGCATCGATCCTCACCGGGGACTTCAATCGCGACCACGGACTGCGCGTGCTCGCCGCTCTCGGTGGATTCCGCCTGCCCTCCGATGTGCCGATGCTGTCGACCGTGTTGAAAGACGCCGGCTATCAGACGGCTGCGTTCCACAGCGCGTACCCGGTGTCCGCGCACTTCGGGTTCGACCGCGGTTTCGACGTCTTCGAGAGCTTCACCGCGACGGCGAAGACCGCGAATGAAAAGACGTGGGACATCAACTCGCTGCAGCGGCGCTCCGATCAGACGACGGACATGGCGCTCGACTACGTGTCGCGCACCAAGTCGCCGTTCATGATGTGGATCCACTACTGGGATCCGCACGACTCCGCGCGCATCCCGCCGCAGGAGTTCCTGCCGCGCAACCTGCCGCAACAGGACGGACGCGTCGTCTCGAGTCCCGAGCTGTACGCGGCCGAAGTGCGCTACGTCGATCACGAGTTCGGCCGGCTCGTCGAAGGACTCAAGAAGTCGGGGCAATGGGAGAACACGATCGTGGTCGTCGTCGCCGATCACGGCGAAGGACTCGGCGACCACGGGTGGGAGTTCCACCGCATCCTCTACCAAGAGCAGATTCGCGTGCCGCTGATCGTGCGCATCCCGAACGCGAAGCAAGCGCCGTCGGTCGACGATCTCGTCCGAACCTCAGACATCTTTCCGACGATCCTCGATTATCTCGGCATCAAGGCGCCACGTCCCGTGAGCGGTGTCAGCTTGCGCGCGCTGCTGGAGGGGCGGGACGATCCGCCGCGCATCGCGTACGCCGACCAGATCAACGGCTACGACTTGAACGCGAAGATGCTCGAGACACGCCCGCTCGACGACTTCCTCTACTGCGCGATGGACCGAGACTGGAAGCTCGTGTACCGCCCGACGAATCCGGACAAGAGCGAGCTCTTCCACATCGCGGACGATCCGCGCGAACTTCGCAATCTCTATAGAGCGGAGCATGCCGAGGCGCAGCGACTCCTTCTCCAGCTCGCAACTACGAATCCTTGGGTGACGGCGCCGTTCGCCCTGGTCTCCGACGCGGGGGATCTTGCCGCGGTGCAGCAGGCGCTCGCTGGGCTGGGATACGTGGGATCCGGAGAGCCGCCGCCCGACGACCATCGTTGGCGCTGGGTGTGCCCGACGCACTCGGCGGAGCTGCACGAAACACGGGAGATGTGCGCCGTGTGCCGCGCGCCGCCGATCCTCGTCCTGGCGAAGTAGGAACGCGCGCTCAGTCGCTCGCGCGCAACGGCTCGAGAAAGATCGTGTCGCCGGGGAAACCCGCACCCCACGGATCCCAAGTCGCCGGCTCGTAGCCCGTGCACTCGATCGCGATCGAACCCGGCCAGTCCGCCG
>JANLUN010000210.1:0-9419 GCA_031363505.1 Planctomycetota bacterium
AGGACTTCGAGAAGCTCGGCGTGTTCTACCTCGGCCGGCCGTACGACGCCGACGCGCGCGCGGCGCGCGACGGATTCGTCCTGTACGACTCGAAGGATCTCGTCACGCACGCCGTGTGCGTCGGGATGACCGGCAGCGGCAAGACAGGGCTCTGCATCGGGCTCCTCGAAGAAGCTGCGATCGACGGCATCCCTGCGATCGTGATCGATCCCAAGGGTGACCTCGCGAACCTGCTGCTCGCCTTTCCGAATCTCTCGCCGGCGGAGTTCCTGCCGTGGGTGAATCCGCAGGATGCGCAGCAGAGCGGGCTCTCGCTCGAGGCGTTCGCCGCGCGCGAAGCTGAGAAGTGGAAGTCGGGTCTCGCGCGCGACGGCCAAGATGGCGAGCGCGTGAAGCGTCTCGTCGAATCGGCGGAGTTCCGTGTATTCACGCCCGGCAGCCAGGCCGGCTTGCCCGTCTCGATCCTACGCTCGTTCGCCGCGCCGGTCGAGGCACTCGTCCAAGACGAAGAGCTCTTCCAAGAGCGCGTCGCCACCAGCGCGACGAGCCTCCTCGGTCTCCTCTCGATCGACGCCGATCCGCTCTCGAGCCGCGAGTTCGTGTTGATCAGCGCACTGTTGAACGACGCGTGGAAGGCCGGCCGCGACCTCGACCTCGCGCAGCTCATCCGCGAGATCCAGTCGCCGCCGATGTCGCGCGTCGGCGTGATCGAGCTGGAGTCGTTCTATCCGGCGAAAGAGCGCTTCCAACTCGCGCTGCGCCTCAACAACTTGCTCGCGTCGCCGTCGTTCGCCGCGTGGCTCGCGGGCGACCCGCTCGACGTGCAATCGGCGCTGTACACGAGAGACGGCAAGCCGCGCATCTCGATCTTCTCGATCGCGCACCTCTCCGAAGCCGAGCGCATGTTCTTCGTGTCGTTGTTACTGGGAGAGACGCTCGCGTGGGCGCGATCTCAACCGGGGACACAGAGCTTGCGCGCGATCCTCTACATGGACGAGATCGCGGGCTACTTTCCGCCGGTGCGCGAGCCGCCGTCGAAGCGTCCGCTGCTCACGTTGCTCAAGCAGGCGCGCGCGCACGGCCTCGGCGTCGTGCTCGCGACACAGAACCCGGTCGACCTCGACTACAAGGGCCTCTCGAACGCCGGGACGTGGTTCATCGGCCGGCTGCAGACCGACCAAGACAAAGCGCGTGTTCTCGACGGTCTCGAAGCGGCATCGACCACGGGCATCGATCGCGCGACGTTCGACCGTTGGATCTCCGGACTCGAGAAGCGCGTGTTCCTCCTGCACAACGTGCACGAATCCGAACCCGTGCTCTTCAAGACGCGCTTCACGCTCTCGTACCTGCGCGGACCGCTCGCACGCGCAGAGATCCAGCGATTGATGAGCACGCACCGCGGAACCGCGGGGGCACCGCGCACCGCGATCACACCGTCGGCGCCGGCCACGAGCACCTCGTCGCGACCCGTGCTCGAACCGGGCGTGCCCGAGGTCTTCCTCTCCACGCGCGGCGACGAAACCGTCACGTATCACCCTACGCTGCTCGGCATCGCGCGAATCGCGTTCGCCGACCCGAAGAGCGGGATCGTCGCGGATCGAACTTTCGCGCGACGCGCGGAGCTCGGAGATGGAACCACATCCGTCGATTGGGAGAGCGCGCAAGCGATTGACGTGTCCGAAGCCGATCTGCGCGACGCACCGGCGAAGAGTGCGCGCTTCGCGCCGCTGCCGCCGATCGCCGGACAGAAGAAGAGCTACGACGCGTGGAAGAAGTCGTTCGCCGATCACGTGGCGCGCCGTGCCGCGCTCGAGCTCTGGAAGCACGGCGGAACGAACCTCGTCTCACGCCCGGGCGAGAGCGAGGGCGAGTTCCGCGTGCGCCTCTCACAAGCCCTGCGAGAGCTCCGCGACGAGCAAGCGGAGAAGCTCCGCCTGCGCTACGCCCCCAAGCTCGCCGCGCTCGAGGAGCGGCTCCGTCGCGCGCGTGCCGCGATCGAGCGCGAACGCGAGCAAGCGAGCCAGTCGAAATTGCAGACGGCGCTGTCCTTCGGCGCGACGCTGCTCTCGGCATTCACCGGCCGCAAGAAGTTCAGCGCCGGCACGATCGGCCGCGCGACCACCGCGGCGCGCGGCGTCGGCCGTTCGATGAAGGAAGGACAGGACATCGCCCGTGCAGAGGAGTCGGAGCGCGCGGTCGAAGACAAGGCGCGCGAGCTCGAACAGGAGTTCCGCGCCGAGCTCGCCGAGCTCGAGACGCGACTCGATCCGGCGCGCGAGCCGCTCGAGAGCGTGCGCATCGCACCGAAGCGCGGCGCGATCGAAGTGCGCCTCGTCGCGCTCGCTTGGCTTCCGAACGAGAGCTAGCCGCGACTCCCTTGAAACCCTGAGCGTTCGCGCCCAAGCGCACGCATGGGAATCCTCAATGCGCTCTCCGACGAAGTCGCCGCCGTCGTCGAGAAGGTCGGGCCGGCGGTAGTCCACATCCGTTGCATGGGCTCGCGGCCCGCGGTCGCGAGCGGTTCGGGCGTCATCACCTCCGCGGACGGCCTCGTCCTCACCAATCACCACGTCGTCCGCGACGCGACGGGTATCGAGGTCGAGCTGGCCGATGGACGCGTCGAGATCGCGGACCTCCTCGGCGTCGATCCCGCGACCGACCTGGCGGTGCTCCGCCTTTCGGACGAGCGCCCCCTGCTCGCCGCCGCGCTCGGCGACTCGAACGGCCTGCGCGTCGGCGACATCGCGATCGCCGTCGGTTCGCCGTTCGGGCTGA
This sequence comes from Planctomycetota bacterium, assembly GCA_031363505.1. Classification (GTDB taxonomy): domain Bacteria; phylum Planctomycetota; class UBA1135; order UBA1135; genus JANLUN01. The sequence goes on from JANLUN010000210.1 coordinate 2,776, forward strand.
CGCGCACGGTGACGCTGGGGATCGTGAGCGCGCTCGGCCGCACGTTGCAGAGCCAGGTCGCCGGTCGCGCGATCGAAGGCGTCATCCAGACCGACGCGCCGCTCAATCTCGGCAACTCGGGCGGTCCGCTGCTCGACGGCGACGGTCGCGTCGTCGGGATCAACACGGCCGTGCTCGCGGGCGCGCAAGGACTGTGCTTCGCGATCCCGTCGAACACGGCCGCGTTCGTGAAGAGCGAGATCGTCGCGCACGGGCGCGTGCGGCGCGCGTGGCTCGGCATCGGCGGCGAGGAAGTGCTGCTCACCGCGCCGATCGTCGAACGTCACGAGCTCAAGACGCGACGCGGGTTAGCGGTGCGGTCGGTGGACCCGCGCAGCCCGGCGGCGAAGGCGGGAATCCAGCCGCGCGACATCCTCATCGGCGTCGGCGGCCGGCCGATCTCATCGGTTGCCGACCTGCACCGCACGCTCGGCGGCGAAGCGATCGGCGCGGACCTGCGAGTCGACATCCTGCGCGATGGCGCGAAGCTGAGTCTGCCCGTCCGCCCCGTAGAAGTGAGATCGCGCGCCAGCTGACGACGCGCGATCGAGGCGCGCCTCGCCGCGCCGGGCTACTCACCCTTGATCGGCGCGAAGCGTGGCGATGGAAGGTCGATGGTGCGGCTCTTCACCGGTTTGCCACGCAGGAAGTTCTGCAGAAGTTCGCGGTACTCGGACGAGAGCATCTCGATCGACTCGTGACCGGCATTCGTCGCGATGACGTGCGCGTAGTTGGAAAACCCCGCGCAGATCTCGTCGACGTTGCTGGACGGCGTGCGCGCGTCGAGGCTTCCGCTGACGAACAACACCGGGGTCGAGCACTTCATCGGCCCGCGGAACACGTCGCCGAGGTCCACGTTGCCGCACGCGGAGCACGCGTCAGGGTAAGGGACATTGACGGCGTCGCCGAGGAGTTGAGCTGCATCCCGCGCCTCCTTCGCGATCCGACGCAGACGCGCAGGCGTCGCGCCCGACGAGCAGTCCATCATCAGCGCCATCGCCGAGCCGACCTCGCCGCGCCGATTCTCGAGCGCGAACGCCGCGAGCTCGCTCCAGTCGCCGAGCGACATGCGCTGCACGGCTGCTGGAACGCCGCGCATTTCGTACACGAGCCCGAGCACGTTGGCGAGATAGAACTGCAGGTCGAACGCACCGAGCGTGACGCTCAGGGTCGATCCATCGCGCTCGACGGTGGCCTTCACCGGTTTTTCCGCCAGCTGCTTCAACAGTGCGCGCACGACGCCGAGAAAATCGGGGAGCTGCGTGGCGATGGCCGCGTCGGCTGCGACCAACTCGTGCAACTGTTCCAAGTAACGCTGAGTCGTACTCGGCAACTTGAGCGTGTGGTCCGGCCCTTCGACTCGGATCAGGATCGAGCGCGCGGCGTGCTCCGCATGACGCCGCAGGTAGGCCAGAGTGAGATGCGTTCCGTAGCTCTGGCCCCAGGTCATGATCTGTTCGACGCCCAGCGCTTTGCGCACGTCGTCGATGTCGTCGGCGCTCTCGATCGAGTTGTAGGCGGGCAAGTCGACGCCCTGCTCCTTCCAATACTGCACGCAGCGAGTGGCGGCAGCGCGGTACGCCGCGATGTACTCCTCGCGGGTGATCGCGCGGTCCGTCGGCAGCTCGTACGTGAAGTCGGGACCCTCTTCGAGATTCGGACGACACATCCCGGTGCCGCGTTGATCGAGCCCGATCACGTCGCAGTAGTCGAGCAAGCGGAGCATGCGCCCGGTCGCGGGCCCGATGCAGTTCTCGATTCCCGACGGCCCCGGACCGCCCACCAAGTAGACGATCGGCGGACCCGGTTCGGGATTCGAAGTCCGAAACCGCACGAATGCGAGCTCGATCGTTTTGCCGTTCGCCTTGCGGCGATTCTCGGGTACCGACAGGCGTCCGATCTCGCCGTCTATCGGTTGGCCGTCGACACCCGTCGTCGAGTACGGCGACCAGCGAATCTGGTCCGGCTCGCTCTTGGTTTGCGCAGCGCCGATACCGATCGTGCTGCAAGTCATCACGAAGACAAGCGACGCGGACAGTTGGAATGGATTCACGAAGGGAGTCTCTGGGCCGGTGCAGCGGTCCTGCGGATCGCTGAGGGAGGGTCGACTGAAAAACCAGTCGACTGTGAGACTCGGCCTTACGTTTGGCGGTCAGTCGGCGTTACGCGCGGATGCCGTGCTGATCCGAGTAGCTGCGCGAAATCGTCAGATGCGATCGCGCGTTGGCGGCCGGTGCGCTCACACCGATGGATCGCGCACCGGCGGCCGGTGCGCTTAGTTCGTCTTGGCGACCGTGGGCGCCGCATCCGACTTCGTCTGCGGCTGCTGGCCTTCCGGCGAGAAGCGGTACGAGGACTTGGCTCCGCCCTGCTTGTCGAAGTACTCGAGCGACGCGATCCCCTCCGTCGAGAGGCCGAACTTCGCGACCGCCTTGCCGTCCTTGTCGTGCCACATGATCGTGGGCGACTCGCTCTTGTAGGCGTCCATCACCAGGCGCTGGCGGCCGCTGGTATCGCGGAGCACAAGCCGCTCGGCGTACACCACGTCGCACACAGTGGGCGCCGCGAACGCGGCCAGGCCGGCGAGCACGAGTCCTCCCGCGAGGAAGCCCCCGGTCCGCTTCAAGCGCCGGTTCTCGCGTTCCAGGCGATCCAATCGAACGTTTACTTCCGAGAGTTGGTGTTGCATGGCGATCTCCCGTGACTTCGTTTCCAAGAGTTTGAACCTCACACCGACTTCCGCGTTACGGAAGCATGCGAAGGACGTCCACATGCTGACACTCGTCTCGACGATCGAATAGCGCTCCCGCGATCGGCGTGGAAACGCTGGGCAAGTTTTTCACGGCCGCGCCATCCTTTCGTCGAGCATCCGTGGTCAGCAGATGTGTCGAGTACCCCCACCATCCCCGCGAGTTAGACTTTCAGACCATGAGCGTTCGCAAGAAACCGGAGCTGAACCAGGCGCTTTCCGACGCGCTCCGCGAGTTCGGCAGCCCGACCACGCCCCACGAGCTCGAACGCCGGGGCGTCCAGCGCGTCCGGTCGATCTCGATGGCCCAGATCTCCGCCATGATCGAGAAGGCGGTCAACCGCACGATCCTGGAGCGGACTCTGGGCGGCGCCCAAGGTGACCTCGCTCAGCTCGTCGATCACGCGCAGGTCGGACTCCTTGGGTTGCTCAAAGGCGTCGAGGAAGTCGAAGCGTCTCGCGGCGCGATCCACGAGAGCCGCAACGAGCTCATGTCGGAGCTGGCGCAGATGCGCCAGGAGCGCACGAACGCGCTCCACCTCGAACCGGCCGGCCCAAGCGACCCGACCGTCCTGAAGATGAAGGCGCTGATCCGCGCGTCGTTCGGGAAGCTCGGCGTGGCGACCCCGGAGACCGCCGCGATCGAGAGCGAACTCGAGGAACGCGCGCTCGTGCTCCTCGAGGAAGCGCGCCGGCGCGCCGCCGCCGCCCAGATCCGCCAACGCGACGACCATATCGACCAGCTCGAACGACGGATCACGAAGCTCGTGCAATCGCTCGAGCAGACCGAGCAGATCCTGAACCGCGTCGCTGCGATGAAGAACATCGACATCGGCGTCGCTTCGCTGTTCCGCGTCGTACAGGGCCTCGCGCAGGACGAGCCCAACCGCGAGATGAAGCGTCAGCTGATGGAGACGATCTTCAAAGCCAACGTCGAGTTCCAGCAGAAGCGCGCGGCGGCGAACTGAACTGGGCCGCGCGTCAGCCGCACGTGTCCAGGTCCGCGCTCCCGTGCTCGGTCTCGTGTCCGCGGCGACGCCCACCGCCGAGCGCCTTGTGGAAGCGCGCCGCGAGATCCGGGCGTTTCGCGAGCGCGAGCGCTTCTTCGACGAGCCGTTTCGACTCCGGCGCCTTCCAACGCACGAGCGCCTTCTGCATCCGCCGTTCGCGCTCACCGCGCGGCACGTAGAGCTCGCCGAGCGTCATCGGGTCTTTGCCCGTCGCGTATTGCACGCACGCGCGCGTCATCGGCAACGGGATGAACTCCTGCACTTGCTCCGGTGAGTAGTTGCGCACGAGCAGCTTCTCGAACAGCAGCACGGCGTCGTCGAGGCTCGTGCCGGGGTGGCCGACGATGAAGTAGTTGACGAGGTGTTGGTCGCGCCCGGTGTCCTTGCACGACTCTTTGTAATCGGCCTCGTACTTTTCGTAGACCTCGAAGCGCGGCTTGTTCATCGCTTCGAGCGTCGCATTGGATGCGTGCTCGGGCGCGAGCTTCATGCGACCGGGGACGTGGTGCGCGACGAGATCGTGGTGTAGCGGCAAGAGCTCACCCTGCTTGTTGCGCAGCATGTCGTAGCGGATGCCGGAGCTGACAAACGCGTGCTTCACGCCGGCCGTGTTGCGCACGAGCGACAGCAATCGTCGATAGCCTTCCGTCGCCTTGTTGAGCCGCAGCGCGGGGCACGGATCGGGCGTCAAGCAATCACGGCCGAGGCACGGCTCGCCCTTCTCGAGGAGCTTACAGCCGAGTCCGTACATGTTCGCCGTCGGACCGCCGACGTCGGTGATCGTGCCGCGGAAGTCGTGCTGCGCCGCGATCGCCGCAGCTTCCTTGAGAATCGATTCCTCGCTGCGTCCTTGGATCGCGCGGCCTTGGTGGAACGTGATCGAGCAGAACGAGCAATCGGCCATGCAGCCGCGGTGCGTGTTGAGGCTCCAACGCACCGGCTCGAGCGCGGCGATCCCGCCGGCCGCGGTGTGATCGGGATGCCACTCACGGCGGAACGGCAAGTCGTAGAAGCTGTCGACCTCGGCTTGCGACGCAGGTTTGTCAGGCGGGTATTGAACGACGAAGCGCGCGCCGTGCGCCTGCGCGACCGGACGCGAGCTCGGGCTGTTCTCCTCGCGCACGACATGGAAGAGCTCGATCAGCTTCTGCCAATCGGCTTGGATCTCCTCGAACGACGGCGCAGTGCGCGCGTTCTCCGGCACGCGATCGGCCGCGACGATCTCGCACGTGCCGGGAATTCCGGACAGCGACTCGCCGCGCGCGATGCGCTCCGCGATCGCGATGACTTGTCGCTCCGCCATCCCCCACGCCAGGAGATCGGCCTTCGAATCGACGAGCATCGAGCGGCGGATCTTCTCTTCCCAGTAGTCGTAGTACGCGAGGCGCCGCGGCCCCGCTTCGAGACCGCCGATGACGACGGGCACACCCGGGAAGTGGTGCCTTGCCAGCGCCGTGTACGCGATGGTCGCGCGATTGGGGCGACCGGGAGTTCCACCGGGACGGTAGACGTCGATGCGGCGCTTCTTCTTCGCCGCCGTGTAGTTCGTCACCATCGAATCGATGGTGCCCGCGGTGACACCGACGAAGAGCTTCGGAGTCGGGAGCCGCTTCCAACCAGAACCATCCGGCTCGAGATCGGGCGCGTCGAGCATGCCGACGCGATACCCGCGCGCTTCGAGCACTCGTCCGATCACGGCCGCGCCGAACGACGAGTGATCGACGTATCCGTCGCCGGTGACGAGGAGGACGTCGAGCTCGTCCCAGCCGCGAGCCTGCATCTCCTCCCGCGTGCGGGGCAGGAACGGTGAGGGTTGCACAGGTTTCATTGCGATGTTGGCGGACCAAGCTAAGCTGCGTTGCGCGGCCTCGCTAGTCTGGGCTCGCGCGCTCGTGCGCAGAGGTACCGTGACGGTGACCGAGGCGGTCGTCCTTCTGCTCGCCCATGCACGTGCTCGCAATCCTCTCTTTCCTTTTCTCTTCGTGCTCGCAAGGCGCCTCGACCGATTCGACGGCGGCGTGGTCCGTGCGGCTCGACACCGGGGTTCGCGTCGAGTACTTGCTCAAGATCGATCGGACGACCGATCTCGAGAATCGCAACGACCGATTCGTCACGACGACGAAGTCCGAGCAGACGCTCGCGATCGAACCCGTCGCGGTCAACGACGACGGAACATCGACGCTTGCGTGTCACTTCGGCCCCGCCAAGGGAACCGTGAGATTCGATCGCTGGACGATGACGTTCGATTCCTCGAAGGGGATCGACGAAGCGAAGGCGAATCACGGTGAGACGTCGGGCCGATCCCTGCGGCGCGTCGGCAAGTCCGTGCGCGTCGTGGTCGACGCGCACGGGGCCGTACAGAAGATCGAGGGGCTTGCGCAGCTGTACAAGGGATCCGACGTCGAGAAGGAGCTCGCGAGCAAGGAGAACCCGCTCGACGACTCGGACTTCATCGAAGAGGCACAGAGTTGGATCGCGCTCCTCCCCGACGTCGTACCGACGCGTGGCGCGCACTGGACGGATGCCTTCACGGTCCGGACTACGGGAAACACGCGAATCGAGTTTCAACCCGAGGCCCGCGTCAACCTCGTTTCCGATGCGGAGATCCGGTGGACATTCAAGACCGCGGCCATGGGGAGCGCATCGTCCAAGTCGAAGGAGCTGCCCCGCGAAAAGCGCAACGGTGTCACTACGATCGAGCTGAAGTCGCGCTCAGGCCGCGAATGGACCTCGCCCAGCGCGCTCGTCTCGGCTGCGTCGATCGAAGGCTCGACGACGATTCGGCTCGCGGACGGCCTGCCTGTCCAACGCACGCTCGATTGGCAGGCGGAAATCGACCTCGGTGG
>JANLUN010000225.1:0-4235 GCA_031363505.1 Planctomycetota bacterium
GATCCGCGCCTGCTCGAAGGGGTACCGGCAGCGCATCGGTCTCGCCGCGGCGTTGATCCACGATCCGCCGGTGCTCCTCCTCGACGAGCCGACGCACGGACTCGATCCGATCCAAGTCGTCGCGTTCCGCCGTTTCATCCGCGAGCTCGCATCGAAACGCGCGATCCTGTTCTCGAGCCACATCTTGGCCGAGGTCGCGGCGACCAGCGATCGACTGCTCGTGATCCAATCGGGGCGCATCGTGCTCGACGGACCGACGCTCGATCTCAATCGGCGCGCGGCCGAGCAAAACACAGATCTGGAGGCCCTGGTGCTGGAGGCCGTGCAGGCTTCGGGGAAGACGGATACATTGTGAGCGACATGCGATTCTCACCCAGAGAGACGGGTTCCCGCAGCATCGGTCTCCTCGAAGTGGAGCTCGGCGCGGTCACGCGTTTCTCCCCGGACGCAGTTCCCTCTGCGAAATCCGGATTGATCCAGCGCGAGCTGGACGACGCGCACGCGCCCACGAGGATCGGGGGCATCGCGGGTATTGCCGGCATCGTGGCGCGCGCAACGCCCGTGAAACGCAAGCTCGAGCGCGCGAACGAGCCGGCGCTCGCGTCGGACGCCAGCATCCGCGGCCGATGAGCCACGGCCCTCGGACGTCGTCACGCGCGCACAGTTGAAGCGCGGCATCGAGTCCAGGCAGACTCGGGCGATGCAGTCCAAAGGGATCTCGAGCTGGTCCGGGGTAGGCGCGGTGGCGAGCCGAGAGCTCGCCGCGGCTTTCGAATCGGCGATCGCGTACGTCGCGAGCTGTGCCGCGTGGATCGGCGTTAGCGCGCTGTTCATGAACGAGTTCTTCCTCACGGGTCGACTCGACATGACGCCGTTCTTCGATCTCCTTCCTTTCGTGCTCGTGCTGCTCGTGCCCGCGCTGAGCATGCGCGTCTGGTCCGACGATCTGCGCACGCGCACGTTCGAGCTCTGGATGACGCTGCCGCTGCCGACGTTCTCGGTCGTCGTCGGGAAGTTCCTCGCGGCGCTGTCGCTCTTCGCGTTGTTCCTGCTCGGCACGACGCCGATCGTCGGCATGCTAGCGGCGCTGGGCGAGCCCGACCTCGGACGGATCGCGGCGAGCTACCTGGGTGCGCTTCTCCTCGGGGCGCAGCTGCTCGCTGTCGGCGTCCTGTGCTCGAGCCTGACGAGCGATCAGATCGTCGCGTTCCTCGCCACCGCGTTCGCGGGGTTCGCACTACTTCTCTCAGGTGAGCCGCGCGCGGTGGCCGTGATCGACGGCTTGGCACCCAGCGCGGCGATCGGCACGTTCGTGGCTGACACGTTCTCGGCGCTCCCCCACTACGAACACTTCGTGCGTGGAGAGGTCGCGCTCGCGAGCCTCGTGTACTTCGCCGGGTTCGCGGCCGCGTGTCTCTTCTTGAACGGGCTCGTCGTGGAGAAGAACCGCGCGTGAGCCGCACCGTGCGTCTGTCACTGGCGTTCGCCGCGCTGCTCTCCGTTCTCGCCGTCTTGCTCGGTGCCCGCATCGCGAAGCACTTCTCCGGCGCTGAGATCGAGTTCGGCCGCACGCAGCTCGGTGAGCCTTCGCCGGAGCTGCGCGAGCGATTGGCACGACTCGATTCAGAGCTCCTGCTCTCGTGGTACGGATCGTCGAAGGACCGCATGCCTTCGCAGATGCGCGACATCGAGGACGGCGTGATGCGCTGCCTGCGCGGCATCGAGGCCGCCGGCGGTGGACGCGTGCGCGTGCAACGCATCGATCCCGAGTCCGACCCGGCGCTGGCAGCTTACTGCGCGGCACTCGGGATCGGTCCGTTCCGAGCGCGGCGCGTCGAACGCGACAGCTACACCGAAGAGAGTGTCTGGTCGAGCGTGCGCATCGCGTACGGCGCTCACGGCGCATCGACGATCGCACGCGTCTCGGAGGGCGAGCTCCCCCACCTCCAAGAGCTGATCGCCGGTCATCTGGACGAGCTGTCAACGCCGCGCCGTCCGCGCATCGCGCTCTCGGCGCCGCGTGGCTATGGAGCGTTGCGCCGCGCACTCGCTGCGCGCGGTGAGCTGCGCGAGATCGATCTCGACGTCGACCTCGGTTCCGGAACCGAGCTCCTCGGCGACGCCGACGTCTGCTTCTGGATCGATCCCAAGAACGCCGACGCGACTCATCTCTCCGCGCTCGAGCGCTTCCTTGCCGAGGGCAAGAGCCTCGTCATCGCAGGCAGTCGCCACGCAGCGCAGTTCGAGAGCTCGGGCGCGGGTCAGGCAGTGCGCTTCACCCGCACCGGCTGTCCGATGGACGCGCTCGGCGCTCACTTCGGTCTGCGCACGCTCGAAGGCCTCGCGCTCGATGCGCGCTCGGACGAGGGTGGCACCGCGCCCGGCCGCGAGACGCCGACGTTCCTCGTGCGCGCGATCGCGCCGAATCAAGACTTCCGCACCATGAGCTCGCAACCCAACGGGAGCTTGTGGTTCGCGGCGCCGACGATCTTCGAACCGGACGCGCAGCGGCTCGCCGAGCTGGATCTCGGCTGCACCGTGCTTGCGACGTCGTCCGAGTCGACGTGGACGCGGCCGGACACGGACGCGCCGCTCGCGATCGCGGACTTGCAGCCGAAGATCGGACAGACGAACTTCCTCGGCGCGCGGCCGCTGCTCGTGATCCTGCGGCCCGTCGATCCATGGCGCGGGAGCCTTGTGTTCGCAGCGGCTTCGACGCCGTTCCAGGACGAGTTCTTCTTGCGCGACGCGGCGGCGCACGAGCCGCTCGTCGACATCTTGGTCGCGACGTTGGCGTCGAACGATCGCCGCGCGGCGCAGCGCGTAGCGATCGCGATGCCGGCGCGTCTTCACGAGCTCTCCTCGAGCGATCGAGCCTTCTGGCGCGCGTTCGTAGTGTTCGGGCTGCCGAGCGTCGTCACGGCCGGCTGGATCGTCGCGCGGTTCGCAGGGCGGCGCGTCCGTAGCTCGCGTCCGATGGCGCGGGCGATCGGCGTCCCGGCGGTCGTCGCGATCCTGCTCGTGTGCGTGCTCGCTCGGTGGGTGCCCGCGCAAGCGAGGTTCGATTGGACGCGCGGACGAGTGCACGAACTCGCGCCGGCATCGGAACGCGTGCTCGCACGCGCGAGTGCAAACGGGAGCGGTCCGATCACGATCGAGTTCGTGTTCAGCGCGCCGTCGCGACTGCCGCCCGAGCTGCGACCCCGCGTCCGCGACGCGCGCGAGCTCGTCCTGCGCATGCAGCGCGCGAGCGTGGGCCTCGTCGTCGAGTGGCTCGAGCCCGAAGTCGGGAACTCCGCGGCCGAAGCGCGCTTCGCGGCGCGCGGCATCTCGCCCGCGCGCGCGACCTCGCGCGCCGACGAGACGACGATCGTGCGCCGAATCTTCGGCGCGATCGCGATCTCGCGCGGCCGCGCGCGGGAGATCGTGACGCTCGTCGACGCGAACGCATTCGACGAGCTCGAGTTCAAACTGGCCGCGGCGATCGAACGCCTCGCGACGGGTCGGCGCGCGCGCGTCGCGTTCGCGTCCGACGTCCCGCGACCGTCGCCCGCGGAGTCCTTGACGCGTTATCAGCGCAAGGGACTCTTCGCGCCCGGCGAAGGCGACGTGTACAGCGAGGCGCGCGATTGGCTCGCGTCGCACGGCTTCGACGTCATCTACGTCGACCCGCACGATCCGAAGCTGCCCGCGGACATGGATCTTTTGGTCTGGCTTCAACCGCGTCGCGAGGTCGCGCCGCTTCTATGCAGGGTCGCCGACTATCTCGCGCGCGGCGGCAAGGTGCTCCTCGCCGCGCAGCACTACCAAGTGCGCTCGCGTCAGAAGCAAGACCGATCGCTCGAGCTGTCGCTGTGGCCGGAGCCGCAGTTCCCCGACCTCGATCGACTCTACTTCGCGAACCTCGGGATCCGTTTTCCGCGCGAGGTGCTGTTCGATGCGACCGCGGGCACCGCCGATGTCGCGACCGAGGTCGAGCGCGAAACCGGCGCACGCGCGACGCTGCGCGAAGGCGCCGCGAGCCCGCTCCTCATCCGCGCCCTCGCGGCCGGCTTCGACCAAGAGTCGCCGATCACGCGCGGTCTCGGCGACCAACTCTTCCTCTTCGGCAATCGACTCGCGTGGGATCCCGCGACGCTCGCGAGTCACGGACTGCGCGCAGAGTCGCTCGTCTCCTCGTCCGATCGCACGTGGGCGCTCGAATGGACGGGCGGCGATCTGCCGCCGGAAGTCCT
>JANLUN010000226.1:0-2323 GCA_031363505.1 Planctomycetota bacterium
CTCGACCGCCGCGCCGAACGCGCGCAGGTGATCGAGCGCTTCCTCGCCGCACGTCGCCTCGATCTCCGGCAAGAGCGCGTGTCGAACGCGATTGCGCGCGAAGGTCGGGCTGCGATTGGACGCGTCCTCGCGCCACACGAATCCGTGCTCGCGCAGGCTCGCTCGAACCTCTTCGCGGCGCAACGCGAGCAGCGGCCGCACGAGGTCGATCGCCGTCTCGGTCGTGTTCAGGACTTCGAAGCGCGACGTCAGGAACTCGCGCGTCTGCGAACGCGGTGCGAGGTGCGTGCGTGCCGGCAGTGCGCCGAGACCTGCGAGGCGGGTGCCGCGCATCCAGCGCATGAGCAAAGTCTCGAGCGCATCGTCGGCGTGGTGACCCGTTAGGATCGTGGCCACGGGCGACACGCCCGAGTTCGCCGCCGCGCGGCACAGCGCGCGGTAGCGCGCCACACGAGCGCGCGCTTCGAGCCCAGGGGCGGCCTGGTCGAGCGACAGCCGCTCGGCATGGAACGGCACGCGCAGTTCCGCGCACAGCGCTCGGCAGAACTCCATGTCCGATTCGCCCGCTGCGCCGCGCAGACCGTGCTCGACGTGAACCGCGCGAATCGGCGGCCGCGACCGCGCGCGTGCCACCAGTTGGAGCAGGAACACGCTGTCGGCACCGCCCGAGAGCGCGACGAGCACCGGCGCATCCGGCGCCAGGTCGACCGCGCGCGCGAGCCGTTCCCACCGTCCGGGTAAGAACGGCGCGAGGCGCGGATCGGCGCGGCGAGGAGATTCCAAGGTCACGGCGGATACCGGTCGAAAACGGGCGGCAGGCCAGCGTATCACCGAGCCCTGAGGGTCGCGCGCTCGCGTTGATCCCATCGGCGCGTCGGTGTACTCTCCGCGCCCGTTTTTGCCGGAAACCGCACGTGGTGACGCGGCGGCGATCGGCGGCGGCCACCCTCGCAAATCAGACTTCCTGTACAGCGGCCTACCGCCGTCCCGCTCGGTCGGTGACACACATTCGGGCCGCGCCGCCCCGGAGATCGGATCCCATCGCTATGCGCATCGCAATCAATGGCTTCGGCCGGATCGGCCGCAACGTGTTCCGGATCCTCCATGCGCAGAAGGACGTGGAGGTCGTCTCGATCAACGACATCACGGATCCGGCGACGCTGGCGCACCTGCTCAAGTACGACTCGGTGATGGGCCGCTTCGCCGGGTCGGTCGAGGCCGCGAAGGACGGCTTCGTCGTCGACGGCAAGAAGATCCAGGTGACCGCCGAGCGCGATCCGGCCAAGCTGCCGCACAAGGCCAAAGCGGTCGACTTCGTGGTCGAGGCGACAGGCATCTTCGCGTCGAAGGAAGGCTGCCAGAAGCACCTCGACGCCGGCGCAGGCAAGGTGCTCCTCACGGTGCCCGCGAAGGACGAGATCGACGCGATGATCGTGATGGGCGTCAACCACGAGACGCTGAAGCCCACCGATCGGATGATCTCCAACGCGTCGTGCACGACGAACTGCTTGGCGCCGGTCGCGAAAGTGCTCGACGACGCCTTCGGCATCCAGCACGGGCTGATGACGACCGTGCACGCGTACACGAACGATCAGAACATCCTCGACCTGCCGCACAAGGATCTGCGCCGCGCGCGCGCTGCGGCGATCAACATCATCCCGACGACGACCGGCGCCGCGCGCGCGGTCGGCAAGATCCTGCCCAAGCTCAAGGGCAAGCTCGACGGCACGTCGCTGCGCGTGCCGGTGCCGGATGGATCCGTGGTCGACCTCGTCGCGACGCTGTCGCGCAACGTGACGGTCGAGGAAGTGAACGCCGCGTTCGAGGCCGCTGCGAAGAAGTCGCTCAAGGGCATCCTCGAGTACAGCACCGACCCGCTTGTGTCGTCCGACATCGTCAAGAATCCCGCCAGCGCGGTCTTCGACGCGCAGTCGACCATGGTGATGCAAGGCAACATGGTCAAAGTGATCGCGTGGTACGACAACGAGTGGGGCTACTCGAACCGCGTCGTCGACCTGATGCTGTTCGCGCACAAGCTGTCCGGCAAACGCTCCGACGGCACGAAGGTGAAGGCGTAGCCGCGCGGATGAAGCTCGCGGCGCGCCGTCTCGACGATCTCGCTCTCTCCGGCAAGCGCGTGCTCGTGCGCGTCGACTTCAACGTGCCGCAAGACAAAGGCGGCGCGATCACCGACGACACGCGCATCCGCGCCGCGCTGCCGACGATCCAGGAGATCCTGAAAAAGGGTGGCCAGCCGGTGCTGATGAGCCACCTCGGCCGGCCGAAGGGCAAGGTCGTCGAGTCGATGCGGCTCACGCCGATG